>JAATGW010000489.1 GCA_015654495.1 Chitinophagales bacterium | reverse complement strand
TGATGACGATGGTACGGGTGCAACTTGTATTCTTAACAAATTCTCATTCACTGTTCCTTTAAGTTCACTGGCAGGCTTTGTAGTTGGTGATAATATCAATGCAATTGCACAGAGTTCAGCAACAGGACCATCTAATACTTCAACTTTCAGCCCACTTGTGGTTAGCTTGTTGCCAGTAACCTATCTGTCATTTACCGGACAATCAATAAACAATGTTGTAAATCTGAAATGGGAAACTGCATCAGAAAGTAACAGCAGTCACTTTGATGTTCAGCGCAGTGCTGATGGTGTGCATTTTGTCTCCATCGGATCTGTAAATGCAGCTGGTAATTCAGATATCATCCAGAAATATGGCTTCACTGATGCTTCTCCGATAAAAGGTGCTGTTGCATACTACCGCCTGAAACAGGTTGACCTGGATGCGAAATTTGAATACAGCAAAACAATCCTTGTTAAGTCTGCAGGTTCAAATAACAGATTCGCTCTGGCGCCAAATCCGGTAAGTTCTTATGTTGTGGTGAATCTTGTTTCAGATGTGAAAGAAACAGTAACACTGAAACTAATTGACAACAATGGTCGCGTGGTTAAGTCATTTAACCAGAACCTGAATTCCGGTGCAAACCAGATTCGCGTCAATGTTCTTGGTACATTACCATCAGGAGTATATGTGTTGCAGATCAAAGGAAAATCACTGCTCATCAATGAAAAAATAATGAAATACTGACCGTAAAGGGATCAGATAAAAAAGCCCCGGTCACGGGGCTTTTTTTATATCTCAAAATGCTTATGCCGGCTTGATTTCAGCGGATTTTACCAGGTCAAAAAAAATAACATTTCGTTGGGGATTTCAGTATGAATACTCTATTTTTGCCGCCCTGCTGATTCGCAATAGCCCGCCTCTGACGAGCGCTGCGGAGGCCGGAACTGACCCAAATCATTTAAAGTTTAAGACTACTTGCACATGGACAAACTGCTGTATCTGGTGCCCGCAATGGGGCTCATTGGATTGTTGTACACGATGATCAAGTTCAACTGGGTGTCCAAACAGGATCCAGGAAATGAGCGAATGAAAGAAATCAGCACTTATATTGCTGAAGGAGCAATGGCATTTCTGAAAGCCGAATGGAAAATTCTTGGATATTTTGTTGCGATTGTGGCTGTATTACTCGCTGTAATGGCGCAGGCAAATCCAAATTCGCACTGGCTGATTGCAGTTTCATTCATCATTGGTGCGGTATTCAGCGCCGTAGCCGGTTATATCGGAATGCGGGTTGCGACCAAGGCCAATGTGCGTACAGCTCAGGCTGCCCGAACCAGCCTGAGTCAGGCGCTTAAAGTTTCATTTACAGGCGGATCGGTAATGGGGCTCGGCGTAGCAGGTCTCGCGGTTCTGGGCCTCGGAAGCCTTTTTATAGTTTTCAAAATGATTTTCGCTCCGGATGCGAGCGTTGATTCAGTGGAGATGCTGAGAACAATCGAAGTATTAACCGGGTTTTCTCTCGGTGCTGAATCTATAGCCTTATTTGCCCGTGTGGGAGGTGGAATTTATACGAAAGCTGCCGATGTAGGGGCTGATCTGGTTGGTAAGGTGGAAGCTGGTATTCCGGAAGACGATCCGAGAAACCCTGCTACTATTGCCGACAATGTTGGCGATAATGTTGGTGATGTTGCCGGGATGGGTGCCGATCTTTTCGGATCCTATGTTGCAACCGTACTTGCCACAATGGTTCTCGGTCAGGAAACTGTAACGCAGGACGCATACAATGGATTTTCTCCGATTTTATTACCAATGCTGATTGCCGGTGTTGGAATTATTCTTTCAATAGCAGGAACCTTTTTTGTAAAAATCAGCGATTCAGCTGGCATTAGTACACAGGCAGTACAGAAAGCCCTCAATATGGGCAACTGGGGTTCAATAGTATTAACAGCGATTGCTTCATTTGCGCTGGTTTATTATCTCCTTCCTGAAAATTTAAGCCTTCGTGGTCACGAGTTTACCAAATGGGGAGTACTGGGTGCAATAGCCGTAGGGCTTGTTGTAGGTACACTCATGAGTATGATCACCGAGTACTATACAGCCATGGGTAAGCGACCTGTGAATTCAATCATCAGACAATCTGCTACCGGCCATGCAACAAATGTAATTGGCGGACTTGCAGTGGGTATGGAATCGACCTTTCTTCCAATTCTTGTATTGGCTGGAGGTATCTGGGGTTCTTATGAATGTGCAGGATTATACGGCGTTGCAATCGCTGCCGCCGGTATGATGGCTACAACTGCAATGCAGCTCGCAATTGACGCTTTCGGGCCGATAGCGGACAATGCAGGTGGTATTGCTGAGATGAGTGAGTTGCCAAAAGAAGTTCGTGAAAAAACAGATGTACTTGATGCCGTTGGTAACACAACTGCTGCCACTGGAAAAGGTTTCGCAATTGCATCTGCCGCACTAACTGCTCTTGCACTTTTTGCAGCATTTGTGGGAGTTGCAGGAATCGACGGAATCGATATTTATAAAGCAAAAGTACTTTCCTGCCTATTTGTAGGTGCGATGATTCCATTTATCTTTTCATCTCTTGCCATCAGAGCGGTTGGTGAAGCTGCAATGGCGATGGTGGAAGAAGTGCGCCGCCAATTCAAAACGATTCCTGGAATTATGGAAGGTACAGGGCGCCCGGAATACGACAAATGTGTTGCCATTTCAACCGATGCCTCGATCAAAAAAATGATGTTGCCAGGCGCAATCACAATTATATCTCCATTGATAATCGGGTTTTTATTAGGCCCCGAAGCTTTAGGAGGTTTCCTTGCCGGTGCCACTGTAAGTGGTGTATTGATGGGAATGTTCCAGAATAATGCGGGTGGCGCGTGGGATAATGCAAAAAAATCATTCGAAAAAGGAGTTGAAATAAACGGCCAGATGTATTATAAAAAATCTGAACCGCACAAAGCTTCTGTAACAGGCGATACTGTAGGTGATCCATTTAAAGATACTTCAGGTCCTTCGATGAATATTCTTATTAAACTGATGTCAATAGTTTCACTAGTAATTGCGCCCACACTTGCACAGATGCATGGTACAGGTGGGCATAACGCAAACCTTCAAAAAGAACAGAAACATGCAGTTGCTAGTGTCAAAGAAAATTCAACTGTAATCAATGCTGCACGGCAATCGCTTGTGAACGCCTTAACCAATGACGGCGTAATTGCTGGCAGTTCCTTCTCTCTCACAGTTGAACAGGGTTTGATAACAGTGAACGGTAAACGAATTGATGAAAGCAGTTACAGGCAATTGGTTGCTGATACAAAGGATTTTACCCTCGTGAAGAAATTATAGTAAAGTCATATCGGATTACAAGGCCCCCTCTTCAACAAGGGGGTTTTTTATTTGGGTTCAGTCTGCTTTTTTTCTTTAGTCAGTATCTCTTTTGCATGATTTAATTCATCAAGTTGTTTTGCATTGAGAACAGGATAACTCATATCGAGTTTCTCCATTGTTTTGTATATGATCGCTGCAATTGCAAGGCGCCCGAACCATTTATCATCTGCTGGAATTATATACCATGGCGCAGATTTCTGCGAGGTTGCTGAGAGCATTTTTTCATACGCTTCCATGTATTTATCCCAAAGCGCTCTTTCATGCAGATCTCCGATTGAAAATTTCCAGTTCTTGGTGGGATCATTGATACGTTCCAGCAATCTTTTTTTCTGCTCTTTTTTGGAAACATGCAGAAAAAATTTCATCACGACAGTTCCATTTTCAGTGAGGTTTTTTTCAAAGTGGTTAATCTGTTCCATTCTTTTCTTCCAGAATTCTTCATTAATGCTCTTAATGGTTTTTATACCCGGGAGATTTTCATTTAAGATGAATTCAGGATGCACTCTGGTAACAAGTACATTCTCATAATGCGAACGATTAAAGATTCCAATTTCACCGCGTGGAGGCAGTTCAATTTCATGTCGCCACAAATAATCGTGTTCCAGTTCGGTTATTGTAGGCGTTTTGAAACTGGTTACTTTAACCCCTTGCGGATTGAGTCCTGACATAACGTGTTTTATTACGCCATCTTTTCCGGCAGCATCCATTGCCTGTAATATGATCAGAACCCTGTATCGGTTATCAGCATAAAGCTTACCCTGCATTTCTGAAAGCCTCTCCACTCCCCTTTTCAACGTTGCCTCCCCCTCAGCTTTATCCATCATTTTGTGGTCATAGTCGGTATCATATTTTTTAAGAGATACTTTTTCGCCCTGTTTTACCTGAAGTGTTTCGATATACCTGAACAATTTTGTTAAAGACATGCTGGTATTTTCAGGTAATTTATTGCATTTAAGCTAATAGCCAAACCATGAGTTTCAGGTTAAGAAAAATAAAAAAGTACAGACGGCATGGTTATTTTACGAACCTGATCGTATATTTGGTTACGATAAAATTCGTATACAATGACGGGTAACAAAATTATCAAGCCTACTGAAAGCGAACTTGAGATTCTGCAGGTGCTTTGGGAAAGGAAGTCAGCGACTGTCAGAGAGGTCCACGACGAAATTTCGAGGTCAAAAGACATTGGCTACACCACAGCATTGAAACTCCTTCAGATCATGTTTGAAAAAGGTTTGGTTACGAGGGACGATTCGTCCAAAACTCATATCTACATGCCGGCAGTTTCCCGTGAAAAAACGCAGAAACACCTGCTTGGAAAGATGATTGATAATGTCTTTTCAGGATCATCCACAGAACTGGTGATGCAGGCACTGGGTAACCATAAAACCAGTCCGGAAGAACTGGACGAAATTCAGAAATTACTGAATAACCTAAGAAAAGAATAGCCAGGCCATGGGAAACAACCTGTTCAACTACACTGCTGTATTGTATGCACTGGGATGGGCAATTGCACATTCGTTGTGGCAGATGGGAATTTTGTGGCTTACTTTCCAGTTATTTTTTGGTTTCCGCAAAAACCAGAAACCTGCCGTTAGATATGCAGGTTCTATCACACTGATCGTTGGAGGATTTTCATGGTTTTTAATTACATTTTTTAATCAATTCAGGCAGTATCAACTTTTCAACCGGTACCTGGAGCAGTTACCTGTTTCAGACCCGCGGGGATTAGACCTCGGCACAACTTTAAAGGATTCTGGCGCCTGGCTCGATTCATCAACCCTGTTTACTTTATTTGAAAAATATATTCCCTTTCGTTCGGCGGGCTATCTCATTATCCTGATCCTGTTAACAGTAAGGCTAATAAATGCCTACGCTTTTACTCAAAGATTGAAATCAACCGGGCTTATACCTGCCGGGGAATATCTTGATAATAAGCTTAGTCAGTTTGTAAAGATGCTGCGTATACCGGGCACAGTAAAAATCTACTTAAGTGAACTGATAGATGTTCCCGCTACCATCGGGTTTCTGAAACCAGTGATTTTACTTCCCATCGCTACCATGACCCAGCTTTCTTCTGACCAGGTGGAAGCGATCATTCTTCATGAGCTCGCACATATCCGTCGCCGCGATTATCTCCTGAATATGGTCGTGGCAGTGATGGAAACGGTTCTGTTCTTCAATCCATTCGTTCACCTGCTCACCGTAAATCTTAAAAAAGAAAGAGAACTGTTTTGCGACGATTTTGTAGTATCCTTTAATAAGAATCCCCGGAACTATGCTTCTGCGCTGTTGAGTGTTGAAAAAATGCGCCGCAACCAGGAAATGATACTTGCCGTTGCAGCCACCGGTCACGATGGTGTTCTGCTCACCAGGGTAAAACGAATTCTGAACATTAAAACAACCAGCATTCAGTACAAGGAAAAAATAGTTGCCCTGGTGTTCATATCTATTTTGCTGAGTACCCTTGCATGGATCAACCCTGTTCCGGTAGAGAAACCTGTTTCGGTTAAGGTCGGCCGTGATGTTACAGCAGCTTCATCAGATACAGATTCAGTTGAAGTCAGAAATATTGCAACCCTTATTAAGCGGGATTTTCAGGCGGCACAAACACCTGTTAAATTGGTTACAAAAAAAATAAATAAGCCTGCACCTTTAAAATCAACGGGAGGAAATCCTGAGTTAAATGAAAACGGCGTTCCGGCTGAAGCAACTGCTTTATATAGTTATTCTTTTTCGGACGTTTTTCCTCCTGCATCAACATACGAAACTGCGGAAGGGACAACGATGTATCGCACACCTGAACCGTTCAATTCAAAACAGTATCAGGAAGAAAACGGGAATTTTAATTTTAAATATAATATTCAATTCAACCGGATTAAAGCAGCCGACTCAATTATTAAGGCCAGGTATCTCGAAGAAAAAGGAAAGATCGGCAACAGGGAGTTTCAGCAATTTGTTGACAATGTCCGCGGTATGCAGGAGGCCGGCTTCCATTTTTCGCCATGGTTTTTACAAAAGATGACGGCTCTTTACCGCAATGAACTGAATAACTCAAGAAATGTACGTAGTACACGTGGAATAAATAGCAGAAGAATTCCTGAAAAGGAAAAAGATGGCGTTTCCTTCTCGCCAGAGATGAGCCTGGTTTATGCACTGGCTCCTTCATTCGGAACAACCGTTGAAAATGATGCAAAATTGGAAACAGAAAAACCTTCTGAACCATTTGTTCAGCTTCAACCAATCTTATCAGGAACAGTATCTGAATCTTTTCTTGCAACTCCTCCATTAAATCGCGCCAGCGTTCAGGTTGGAAATGTATACGGAAGAAAAAGGAAAACTGTTTCAATAACCGGACCTGAAGAAGAAGCGGACATCCCTCCTACTGCTGCGAAAAAAGCAAAAGTGAAAACTGCTACTACTTATGGTACTGCTAATGCTGTCGATATGAAATTTCATGATGTCTGGATTAGCGGTAGTGGTAATAATACCGATACTGCCTTCCATGAATCTGCATTGAGCCCCGAAGCAAAAACATTCCACGGATATTCATACCGGTATGCACCGGTTGTTCGGCAAAAGGTTTCAGGAACGGTGAAGACCACAGTTGCAAAGGAATCCAAACAAAAAATTACTATTGTAATTGAAACCAGTAAAGAGTCCATCAATATAGAAGTTGATGCCGGCAAGAAACAAAAGCAGATCATCGACTTATAAAATCCTGACTTGAATTCCCTTCACAAGAAAAAACAACTTTTAAAATGCAGGTATTTCTCTCGTATCCAAAGCGGGAACAGCCATTTTAATTTCTTTTCCCTGGTACCTGATAATTACCGGTTCGCCGGTGGTTGAAAATATTTTTCCTGAAATGAGCCGGCCTTTATCCCAGGCTAACTCCAACACATAACCGCCTCTTGCTTTGAGTCCGACAATTTTTCCTGTTGCCCATTCTGCCGGCAACGCAGGTAAAAGTTCAATTTTACCATTATGCGATTGTATCAGCATTTCGGCAATGCCCGCAGTGCCACCAAAATTTCCATCAATCTGAAATGGCGGATGGTTATCAAATAAATTGCTAAGTGTTGATTTATTGAGCAATTGGCTGAGATGGTAATATGCTGTTTGGCTATCTTTTAGCCTCGCATAAAAATTAATCATCCAGGCCCTGCTCCATCCGGTATGTCCACCACCATATTTCAGACGATGTTCAATAGTGATACGTGCAGCCTTCAAAAAAGCACTGTCTTTTGTGAGGCTGGTGCCGGGATACAGGCCAAAGAGTTGTGACATATGCCTGTGACCTGGTTCCTGTTCATCGTAATCTTTGATCCATTCCTGTATCCCTCCGTACCGGTTAATTTTTGTTGGAGGCAGCTTCATTTCAGTTGCTTTTAGTTTTGCCGTATATTCTAAAGAAAGCCCGGTTTCAGCGGCGGTAGCCTGCAGTGCGTGAAACAACTCGCGTATGATCTGTATGTCAATCGCAGGTCCATAGGTAACCACATTGCGATAGGTTGAATCACCCTGTAGAAAAAACCCGTTTTCCGGAGACATTGAGGGCGCAGTCACAAGTTGTCCTGCCGGATCAGTAACAAGAAAATCAAGAATAAAATCAGCAGATGCTTTCATAATCGGGAACGCATAGTTGCGCAGGTACTCCCTGTCACGCGTGAAGTCATAATGATCATAGATGCTTAGTGCCATCCAGGCGCCGGCGAGCGGGCTTGTAGCCCAAATAGGATCGGTATTAATAGCTGTCCGGCCATAGATATCTGTAGTATGATGCATGGCCCAGCCGGAGGCGCCGTACATTTTTTCAGCGCAGATCTTACCGGGTTCCAGCATAGCATCCATAAAGGCTGCCAGGGGCTTTGTAGCGATGCTTACGTTCGCAACATCTGCAGGCCAGTAATTCATTTGCAGATTGATATTGGTATGATAATCGCTTTGCCAGGGAGCATTAAAATGCGGATTCCATTTCCCCTGCAAATTAGCAGGCAATTTTGCCGGATACCTTGAACTGCTTAGCAAAAGATACCGGCCAAACTGAAAATACAGAGGAATCAGGCCTGCATCTTTTATGCCGCTGTTAAAATTTGTCAGCCTTTGATCTGTCGGGAGTTCAGGATGCGACTCTCCCCCCAATTCAAATGAAGCAGTGTTAAACAGAGGCTGAAATTCGAGCAGATGAGCAGTTTTCAGATCAGTAAAGCTTGCTGAGCTGGATTTGCCGATAATGGTTTCACAAAGCTGGCCGGGATCAATCATGGGGTCCGAGTCCAGCTCAGATAATTTATAGTCGCTGGCTGCTGTAAACAGGATTAGTATTTCATCCGCATTTCTTATTTCAAGATGGTTCCCGTTTACGGATACAGTACCACCTGAATTTCTGATATCGGCCAAAGAAGCAAAGCGCAAATGATCTCCTGCCGGTCCGAATTTCAATGGTTCGGTTTCATCTTTTATTCTTCCTGTCATTAACAGGCGTTTGCCCTTTGCCGTTACCAAAGCATCTCTTTCCCTTGTTAACCTGAGATTCAGATTCAGCTTCGCGGTTGCGGCTTTAATATGAATAACCATCAGGTCAGCCGGCGCTGAAATAAATGATTCTACCGTATATTTTTTTTTATTCCGGTTGAAGTTTGTTGTGTGTATGGAGGTACTGAGATCAAGTGATCTGCGGTATTCTGTTACCTGTTCAGCACTATCAAGCCAGTCGATAAAAAAATCACCAAGTGTCTGGTAAGATCTTATTTCAGGAGGTGTACCTAGCAGGTGTTTCTTCGTAAGTTCATAGGCCTCCTTATTCTTTTCTTCAAACAATAACTGCTGGATTTTTTTCAGATTTGCTTTTGCACCGGGATTAATATCATCAACCTTTGTACCTGCCCAGATTGTTTCTTCATTCAGTTGAAACTGATCGGTTCCTGTTTTGCCAAAAGCCATCGCAGCCAATCTTCCATTGCCAATCGGTAAGGCTTCCGTCCATTGCTTTGCAGGCTGCAGATACCAGAGCATGGGCTTTTCCTGGGCATCTGAATTTATGGAAAAAACAAGCAGAATAATAACAAGTACTTTCTTCACCTACGAATCAATTTTAGTAAAAAATTCTTAACACAAAGTATAAGCAGAAGCCTGCTATTTCGATTCCTCAGGAATTGCGAATGCCATATAACTATCACCACTTTTTGTACCAAGTTTGCCGCCGCCGCAGGCAACTACCAGGTATTGTTTTCCTTTGTACACATACATCGATGGTGTGGCAAATGCAGGTGCAGGCAATTGATACTCCCAAAGCAGTTTGCCGGTTTTCTTATTGAAAGCCCTTAGTTTACCATCAGAACTTGCACCAATAAATAGCAATCCTCCTTTAGTTACTACAGGTCCGCCATAGTTTTCAGTGCCGGTTTCAATTCCCTTTGCCTTAAATTCAGGATACTCGCCCAGAGGCCGTTTCCAAACATATTCGCCGGTATTAAGATCGATTGCATTAAGCGTTCCCCATGGCGGTTTAATAGCAGGATATCCATCTTTACTCATGAATTTGTTGTAGCCCGTTATACCGTATGGAAGACTCAGAAAGCTGTCGACAACCTGGGCAGGAAAAGGCTTTTCATTTTCCGAATCAATACCTAGCAGCATATTTACGATAGCCGTTTTTTCTACATCCTTCAGGTGATTAAATGAAGGCATCATGCGTCTTCCCGTGGATAATAATCCGGCTAGTGTAGACGGATTGTATTCCCTGCCGATGGTATCGAGTGATGGGAAATTTCCTGAGCCTTTCATATCGGGTCCATGACAGGTCATGCAGTTCTGACTATACAACCTGATTCCGGCCTGCCTGAAATTTTCTTTTCGGGGGCTAATGGGTTTATCAACCATAGTAAGTACCCAGGCCATTTCATTGGCATTGATGTAAATAATTCCGGTTTCAGGGTCAAATGCAGGTCCGCCCCATTCAGCCCCGCCGTCGAATCCCGGAAAAATAATTGTGCCTTCTTTTGATGGCGGTGCATACATATGATCTTTCCGGTAACCAGCCCACCGGCTTTTAATATCCTGGAATGATGAATCCGGAAGCAGATTATTGAGTTCTGATTCGGTAAATAATTGCCTTACAAACGGGGCCGGTTTTTCAGGAATAGGTTGCGTATGAGATAATTTTTCTCCTGATAATTCAGTATCAAACGGAACGGGCATTTCTTTAACCGGAAAAAGTGATTCACCGGTTTCCCTGTCGAGTACCCATAAAAATCCTGATTTGGCAGGTTGAGCCACAGCATCCCTTTTTTTGCCATTATGCATTACCGTTACTAGTGCAGGTGGCGTGGGTAAGTCCCGGTCCCAAACATCATGATGAATATTCTGAAAATACCATTTCAGTTTTCCGGTTGCTGCGTCCAGTGCAAGTAAACAGTCAGAATACAATCCATTTCCTGTTCTTTTCCCACCATAAAAATCAAATGATGCCGAACCTGTTGGAACAAATACAATTCCCCTGTCTTCATCCAGGCTCATTCCACTCCAGTTATTAGCGCCACCAATCCGCAGGTAGGCTTCGGGGTTATCCCAGGTTTCATGGCCTGGTTCTCCCGGGTGTGGTATGGTATGAAATATCCAGACCTGTTTCACTGTGCGGGTATCGTAAGCACGGAGATCACCTGGTGCTGCAGCCGGACCTTCATCAACCCTGCTTCCCGTTATCACCAGATCTTTAAAAATCATTACCGGGGAAGAGTTGGAAATAAAATAATCATCAACATTCCTGTGAAATCCTTTGTGCAGGTCAATTTTCCCCTGAATTCCAAAACTATCTGCAAGCTTTCCGTTTGCTGCATTTACACAATGCAAAAAAGAACCTGCTGTATAATATAATCTTGCATCGGCTTTCCCGTCGGTCCAATAGCTTACGCCCCGGCTATTGTTCATGCTGAAAAAAGATCTTTTAGATCCTGCAATTGAATCAAGCGGATTGAAAACCCAGATTTGTTTTCCGGTTGCTGCATCAAGCGCAAAAAGTTTCAATTGGGGCGAAACACCGTACACAACACCGCCAACCATTATCGGATTACATTGTATCTGCGAATGATTCACCGTGTCTGCATCTCCGGTGTGGTATTCCCAGGCGGGCTCAAGTAAATGAACATTTGCTGTGTCAATCTGAGTGGCAGCAGAATAGCGGGTATAGGCCTTTGATCCACCGGCAACCTTCCATTCAATTTCCTCCGGGGTATTTCCTGCACAGGAAAACAGGAATCCTGCGGCAATGACAAGTAGTAGTTTTCGCATACGGCAATGTAAGGCAAAAAAGAGCTTCGCTTTTAGAAAACTCCTGCCGGATAAAACCCGAAAAAACAATGAATTGTGTACAGAAGCGAATGATAAATAAAGTGAAAGATGCTTAGTCAGGCTCTCCATCGACTACCCTTTCCTGTACGGCTATCAGATCTTTCAGATCAACGGTAATGGGCACTACGCCTAATTGTACAATGGCTTTTTTACCTCGTATTTCAGTGAGCATGCCCACCTGGTTATTTTGTTTCATTAAAACTTTTTGACCTTCCCTCGGCTCATCATCGAGTTCGATATAACGGGCATCAAGTTTTTTCCTGACTTTTTCATTCACCTGTTTTTCCTTTTGTTTAAACAGGAGCACCTGCATCTGACGCATGACTTCCCTTTTCTCACTATCAGATTCCGCACGACGCCAATCGAAAACCAGTTGCCTCAGTTTTCGTTCCATATCTTTCAGGTATACAATCCGCTCCTCGGTAATCCGGTTTTGTTGTTTCAGGAGTTCAACCTGTTGCCGGTGTTTTTCCGTATCAAGTTGCCTTGTCATTTCTTTTTTCAACAACTCATTTTCTTTCAGCAGCTTCTGAAGTTCTTTTTCCCTTTGTTCGATTTTTCTCAGGTCCTGTTCGGTTCGGTTGAGGAGTTTGTCAAGACTGAAATGATTTTCATTCACCAGTTGCCTCGCACGGTTTATCAGGTCAGGATTCAGCCCGATCCTTTCAGCAATTGAAAAAGTATAAGAGCTTCCGGGTTTGCCAATATTCAACTGATAAAGAGGGAGGAGATTTTTTTCATCGAATGCCATTGAGCCATTAATGATGCCTGCTGTTTTATTTGCCATCACCTTCAGGTTCAGGTAATGGGTAGTAACAATTCCAAATGCATGGCGTTTCAGCAGCTCCTCTAAAAATACTTCAGCAAATGCGCCGCCGAGATCCGGATCGCTGCCGCTGCCCAGTTCATCAATAAAAAAAAGTGTGCGCCCGTTTGCCTGCTCCATGAATGACTTC
Organism: Chitinophagales bacterium; assembly: GCA_015654495.1. Taxonomy (GTDB): domain Bacteria; phylum Bacteroidota; class Bacteroidia; order Chitinophagales; family Chitinophagaceae; genus Pollutibacter. Next base: position 1,521 of record JAATGW010000489.1, on the reverse strand, counting down.
ATATTTTTCAGATGCGAGCTATATGTACTGAGCTCAAATTCGATACTCTGCGTATCTCCGATATGAATCATCAGCTGTCTGAAAATGCCGAAACTTGAATCAGGATGTACAGGAACGAGCAACCCACTCTGTACCATCAGTTGTAAAAGGCCAACTGTTTTAAGTGTAACTGTTTTTCCACCTGCATTCGGGCCTGATATTACGAGGATCCGATTCTTGTCATCGAGATTTATATTTACAGGAACAACCGGTTTTCCTGTTTTTTTGTTATACAGAAAAAGGAGCGGATGAAAAGCACTGATCAGGTGTATGCCCGACTTTTCAATGATCTGCGGATGTACGGCGTTCAGGTCGGATGCCAGTTTGGCCTTTGCCCTGATGAAATCAAACTCTCCCGCAATCCGGAACCAGGTCTTAAGTAAGGGAGCGTATGATGAAAGCATTTCAGTCAGTTTGCGAAGTATCCGGTAAACTTCTGCTCTCTCTTCATTCTCCAGCGAAAAAATATCGTTATTAAGTTCAATCGTTTCTTCGGGTTCAACATAGGAAGTTCGCCTGGTATCACTTTCTCCATGGAGTATGCCTTTCACCTGACGCTTATGTTCAGCATAAATCGCCACAACCCTTCTTCCGTTCAGGAATGCTTCGTCGATATCAGTAGTGTAGCCGGCCTTTGTGAGTTTCTGGACGATCTTATCAAACATCCGTCTCAGTTCGTTGCGTTTCCGGTATAAACTCATACGGATGTTGGCAAGCTCCGGTGATGCATCATCTTTTACAACGCCCTGTTCATCCAGAATTTCATCAATCTGACCAAGTATTGCTTTCTCATAAAAAGAATCTGATATTACTGAATACAGCGATGGAAATGCAAGTTGCCGCTCGCTGTCAAACCAACGAAAAAGATCCTTTGTATTCTCAGCCAGGCGCCTGATCATAAGAAAGTCTTCGGCACTCAGTACGGCTCCCGGTATTCCGAGTAATTGAAGTTCACGGGAAATGTTCAGGATAAAATCATTTGGAAAGGGTTGTCCGTTCTGAAGGATATACAGGTAAGCCTGGCTCTGTTGCAATTCCGTATCGATGTATTCTTTACGGGTATGTACACGAAGTTCCAGCGCCTTTTCACGGGCGTATAATGTTCGCGTATGTTCTGCCAGCAGGTGCCTGATTTTGTCGAACTCCAGTTGCACACCGGCTGATTCAGGAAATAATTTCATTGATTTGTAGTGCTGAAAAACTGGTAAAGTTAAGCTGAAAATATTTACTGAACAGTTCGCAAAAATGTGTTTCATGCATACTTAATGGATTGTTAAATCATTTAATTTTCATGATTCATTGTATCAGCTTTATGTTAAATACGTTGGATATGAGTTCTGGTTCACGGAAATTTGTACACGCATGAATTAAATCTACTTTCCCCTTTATGAAGTTTATTACCTTAAGTGTTGTGGTTTTAGCCGCAGGCTTTTTTGCCTGTACACAACACGAATCGCCCAAAGCCTCGAAAGTTTCACAAGC
>JAATGW010000259.1 GCA_015654495.1 Chitinophagales bacterium | reverse complement strand
CCTGGAGAAAGTTAAAAATTTAATGCATCTGAAAGATGATAATGATTTTAGTTTTGAGGAATTAAGAAAAAAAGAAAGGGAATATATTGCAAGGGAAAACAAAGAAGAAGAATTTATTATCCAGATCCACCTGGCTTTGCTGCCCGTTTATGAGCGGATCTGGAGAACGCTTACTGATGCGGAAAAGTTTACATTATATGATTTTGCGGCTGACGGATTTACAAATTACAAGAAAATGCTGGTGCTGTCAGAGCTTTTCAATAAAGGATTGCTGGTTTCTGAAGAGGAGAAATCAGGTGTGAAATCAGGTGACATTTCTTTTATGTCGTTATCATTCCGGAATTTCCTGCTTACTAAAGAAGATACTGCCGAAATCAAAAAACTGACGGTTGAAAATAAAATGAGCTCCTGGGGTACACTGAGGCTTGTTTTTGTTATGGTGCTGATAGCATTTGCTATTTTTCTTTTGATTACCCAGCAGGAAGCTACTCAACGCATAGTTACCATTGTAACATCACTCGGAACCCTTCTACCCCTGATGCTTAAATTATTTGATTCGTCCTCCTCAGGTACTGCAACAAAAAAGTCCTGATGAATGTCATAATTCAAAGTATATGTTTCCGGTAGCTTACTAATTTTGCTTTTCTAAAACTCCGGTTCTTAATGGAAAAATATTCAAAGAAAATTCCTGCTAAAACCTGCTATGATCATATGGGCGGGAAACCCGTCAAGGTATTGATGCAAAGTTTTATCGGCAATGGCTGGATTGAAAAGCAAAGCAAGTCTGACAAACATTTTGTGATCACTGCTGTTGGTGAAAAGCAATTTAAGAAAATGGGAATTGATATCACGCTTATAAAGGAGGAGAGCAATAAATAATTATTCAATGAAGAAAATTGCTATTGATTCGGATATCCATTTGATCTGCATTAAAGCCGACCGTTTTCCTGAAGGCATTCCCGAGGCCTATAACAAACTGCATTCACTCAACCTGTCAATGAACGGCAGGGTGTTTTATGGACTATCAAGACCGGAAAACGGTGAGATAACCTATTACGCCGCAGCAACAGAAAACAGCAGGGGCGAGGCTGAATCGGCAGGATATGAATCCCGGACGGTATTTAGGGGAGATTATATCAGTACTGTGATTACTGATTATCTCAGCGATCTTAGCATTATCGGAAAGACATTTGAAGAACTTCTGGAAACCGAAGGACTGGATCCGCAGGGTTATTGTGTGGAACATTATATCAATGACAAAGATGTGGTTTGCATGATCCGGCTTGCCGACTAACCAGGGAAAAGCCAAAGTCTGCAAATCAGTAAATTCCCACTATCTTGAAGCCAAACCTAAACCGGATGGCTTTTATACAGCAGCCCGCCTATATTCTGATGGTTCTGTTTTTACTTGTCGCAGCAGCCGACCGCTTGTCGCAAAGAAAATTTTTCCGTCACCTTGGGCCCGCACTCCTTGTGATAATAATGGCGGCCATTTTAGCTAATGCCGGCATGATTCCGACTGCAGGTAATGCCTCTCCGCTTTATCTGCAGATCTTCACCTACGCGGCGCCGTTGGGTATTTTTTTTCTGCTTCTCCAGGTAAAACTAAAAGACCTTCGTTTCGCGGGTCTGCCCATGCTGCTGATGTTCTTGTTGGGATCGTTTGCGACTGTATGCGGTTGTGTTTTTACTTATCTTATATTGAAACCGGGTACTCATGGTGTTCAAATGCCCTACGCTGTGGCAGGAATGTATGCATCGACTTATATTGGCGGCAGCGTTAATTTTAATGCGGTCGCATTGAACTATGGTGTTAACAAAGATGGCGGACTGTTTGCAACGCTTAATGCAGTTGATAATATTGTCGGAACAATATGGCTCATGCTCACCATGTTTCTGCCCATTTTTTTTCAACGCTGGTTTCCCAGGAAGAAAAAGCTTCCGGAAGAACTTAAATCGGCAGACCAGGAAGAACTAAGACAGAAATATTTTGACAACGCCGGTTCTATAAACCTACTGCACAGCGCCGTACTTGCAGGGCTCGGCTTTGGATCAGTATGGGTTTCCAATCAGATCAGTGAATGGATACCGCAGCTACCATCAATTCTCATACTTACAACTATTGCATTGATCCTGGCGCAGATCCCGGCGATACAAAAACTGAAAGGCGCCCAACTGTTTGGGTTTTTGCTGATCATGCTTTTCCTCGCCGTCATCGGCGCCTACTGTGATTTTTCGATTCTTAAGGCGAGTGGCCCGCTTGTATGGTTTTTACTTCTATGGGTTGCACTGATGGTTATCATTCATGGACTGATTATTTTTGGAATTGGAGGACTCACAGGTATTGACTGGGACATTATTTCGGTCGCTTCTAATGCTAATATCGGAGGCTCTGCATCTGCCCCGGTTTGTGCAAATAGTATCGGCCGGCCTGATCTGCAGTTGCCGGGCTTACTCGCGGGGTCAGTAGGCACATCCATTGGCAACTACAAAGGAAGACTGATCGCAGAGTTGCTGAAATAGTTTTCTTT
>JAATGW010000548.1 GCA_015654495.1 Chitinophagales bacterium | reverse complement strand
CCCTGGTACTCCAATCGCCCCAGCTAAAGATGGGGGCTATTGAAACAGCCATATCAGGGGCCTCCCAATTTCTCAGGTCTGGTGTATGCAGGATTGAAATTCTGGCTGCTAAATTATCGCCCTATGGAACTAAAAACCGTAATTGTATTGGCTTTCGCCGGGTTCACGCCCTGCGCTACAATATTCACCGTTCCTCTGGAACTGAAGAACCATAATTGTATTTGGCTGTTTACTTGTTTCCCAGGATTGAAATCCTGGGAAACAAAATCACCGTTCCTGCGGCCCCAGGGTTGAAACCCTGCGCTACAAGATTCACCGTTCCTACGGAACTGAAAAACTGCAATGTTTTGGCTGTTTACTTCTTACTTCTCACCTCGTACTTCTAACTTCATGAGTGTCCATACATCCGCATTACCTCCTGTACAATAGGTTCCATTTCGGCATCTTCGCCGGTGGGATTATAGTGTTGTTTTAGGCTACTTCCGAAAATCCATGCAATGGATTGCCAGAATTGAGCTGATGCGCCGCCCTTATATTCCTTTATGATTTCATAACAGGTATTTTGCGTCTCCCTGTTGATCAGCTTCATCAGGATTTTCCCCTGGTAAACCGACAGTTTTGTAAGCGGATCTCCGAATTCTCTTTTAAGTTCAGATTCCCTGCTCTTAATATAGGCTTTGCGTTTTTTTGAATCTGAAATATTGGCGAGATGGGCGTTGATATCATTAAAAATTACCGCAGCTTTTTTTGCATATGGATAAGTGACATATACGGCATTGCGTAACCGAGTCCATTTGCGATACCGCTCCTTTTGCTCTTCCGTCATTTTCGCAAATACAAGAACTGTTTCCAGTTCGGCATAGGTCATTGTATCGGAACCAATAATTATTATCGGGACTTTTAGTGTATCGTTCGGCCCCGCTGCGGGTGCCTGCGCATGGGAATCAATGCTGAAAAATATCAGCAGTAGAACTAGAAAACCTGCGGCGAGCTGTATTTGTTTCCGGAAAAGGGGCATTCAGTTAACAAATTAATACTTTAACGCTTTAAATCATAACTAAAACGGTTCGGGTGGTAAACAGTTCTGTTATCAAATTCTTAAAATCAGGGACTTAAGGAAAATAATGAAGGCAAAATCAACCGATCCTTGCCCTGTTCAGCCTGTAAACCATGCTCGTCATAAAGCCAATCACCATGATAATTGTTCCAAGCCAAAGCAGGTTAATCATGGGGAACTGATAAGCTTTCAGTGTGATATACCGCATCACTGCATCCGATTCTTTTATACCGAGCTCCACAACCCCTGAATTCTTTTTGGTAAGATTGAGAATAATGCTTTGGGAGATCACAGTATCAGTTTTCATTGTTGGCATATCATCTTTTATGAAGAACGCCGGTTGGGCCTGAAAGCTGCGACCATCTTTTGAATAAACTGTCACTTCTGATAACCAGGCACTGTCAACAACGGGCAGATCTTTATTATCATGCCTGTTGGCGGAAATGATCCTGTTGACAACAGCAAATCCATTGGAATAAAACATGGTATCTCCGGGAACAACGGGTCGGCTTCTGAAAGTTGCTGTATCTGCAATATTATCAGGATTCAGCCAGGATGTTATATAAACAAATACATCATGATTTATATAATGTTTCGAACCCGGGTTGGATGAAAGTTGTGTGCCTTCACCGGATTTTACCAGAAATGCATTGGGCTGAACAAGAAATTCTTTCTTCAATTTTCCCGTAGCCTCATCCTCTTCACGGAACCTGATTTTGAAATAAACGCGGTTGTTTTTGTTTTCCGTACTGTCGCCTTCATAAGTAACTATATATTTCCCCATCGGCGTTGGTACCTGGTGAATCAGTGTAAGGTTTTCCAGTGGATTCTCATCACGCCCCTTGGCATCCTTGAGTCCTGGCATGGCAATACCCGTTCTGTTTATTGAAAGCAGGTCTTTCTTTGAAGATGAAATAAGAATGCCGGCCAGCATTAGTCCGAAACCCACATGTGCAATAGAGGCGCCTGCAGCTTTCATCTTCCCCTTTAATACAGAAAATATATAGGTACCATTTGTAATCGCAGAAAATACCGACGCCCATAAACACAAATGAATCGCTAAAAGAAATCCCATGCCATAACGGTTATATGAGATGCCGCCTGCAATACTGATGATAGCAGAAATGACAATTGCAACTACTGCAGGGATTCCGATTTTCGACAAAAAATATTTCCTGGAAGTTTCCTTGTATTTCAGGTATTGCGTGAAACCGGATAGGAATCCGATTACAAAAGCAACCATGATCATTACCCTGTTATATACATATTCCACATTCTCTCCTATAGCCCATTGGGTTCCGAAAAGTTTGTTGATAAAAGGCAGTGAAGTAAGCACAATGATATAGAGGGCAGCTACAAAAAAGAGTAAGGAACCGACAAACATCCAGAACTCACGGGAATGCATACTCTCCTCCTTATGAATTACAGGAATCGATTTTCTTCTGCGGAAATAAAGTACCACAGGAATAGTCGCAAAAGTCAGGATCATTGCCAGCAAATGCCAGTAAAGGGAATTTCCCTCTCCGGTAAACGAGTGTACAGACGTATCACCTAATACTCCTGTACGCGTCAGAAATGTTGAATAAATGACAAGGATAAATGATATCGGGATAAAAAGATAGGTCGCTTTAATTGAGAATCCGGTACTTCTGTAAATCAGCATCGTATGTATGCCGGCTACAAGGGTAAGCCAGGGCACCATCGAAGCATTTTCTACGGGATCCCATGCCCAGTATCCCCCGAATGTAAGGGATTCATAAGCCCAGGCAGCACCCATCATAACTCCCAGCCCCAACACCCCGCCGCAAAACAGCGACCAGGGAAGCGCGGGACCGATCCAGCCTTTGTGATCATTTTTCCACAGGCCCGCAACTGCAAATGAAAATGGAACTACTGATGAAGCAAAACCAAGGAACACAATCGGAGGATGAATTACCATCCAGTAATTCTGTAATAAGATATTCAAGCCATTTCCATCACGGAGGTATTTGATCAGGTACTGCGGGTCCTTAAAAATTTCCGCATCAGGAAATTCATTTCTCATTAATACAAATGGACTTGTTCCCAGCTTAACATCAAAAAAATAGATTCCAACCAGAAAGGTTGCAAGAAAAAGCTGAACAAGAGAAACCATTGTCATTACCGGCGTTTCCCACTGACGGGCTGTCCGGATAAGCACAAGGCCAATGATACTGTTCCAGAAACTCCATAACATAAAACTGCCTTCCTGCCCTTCCCAGAAACAGCTGAGCAGGTATTGAACATCGAGACTTCTTTTGGAATGCTGATGCGCATATTTGTATTCGAAGTAATGGCTGTATATGATCAGGTAGAGGGTAACAAAGATGGAAATGACAGCAATGGTATCGATAATATACGCTGTGCGACCCATCTTTTTCCAGCTGGCAGCCTCAGCAGGATCTACAGCAACACTTGATTTATAAAATGCCAATGTTGCCACAAAAGAAGCTGCAAATGCAAGCAATGCAAAAAAATGGCCTAACTGGCCGATTATCAAATGTTCACCTTCGTACGGCATGGAGGTTCAGGGAATATTTATTAATAGGATTTTTCAGCCGCTGCGGAAGCCGGCTTTGCATCTGATTCCGTTGCAGAGCTATTAAACTGTTTCATTTGCTGCGCCGGGTCATCTTTGTATTTTGACGGACATTTCAATAAAATCTCCTTGCACTCGAAGGTTTCACCCTGCATTTTTCCTTTCAGAACTATGCGCTCACTATTCTCAAATTCAGTTGGTTTTGAATTGAGGTAAACAACTTTTGTTCGCGAGCCAAGTGAATCAAGGGCATAAAAACTGAGGTAGTTCGGATCTTTGATCGGATCATATTCAACAGGACTATTCTTGTCCAACCGGGCGATCAGGTGAACAAATTTTCCTTCTTTCTGGCGTGCGGATGCAATTGAATCGTAGGTTGAGATATCCTGCATCATTGTCAGCAATCCGGCGATGATAATTGCAATCGCCACCAGCATAATAATATGCAATTTCTTCATGAGAATGCTTTTGTTAAAAGCACTGCAAATTTAGATTAAATAGCAGTTGATCTTTCAAATGTTAAAAGAAAGATTGTTAAAGAATAATATTATCAGAGCAGCTTTTATGATTGGGCGGCTGCCCTCTGATTCATGGAATATAACGTCAGGCACCAATTTATGTGACGGAAGAAATTGCCGGATTCTATTTTTTTTGACAACTTCACAATCTGCGCTAACTTGCAGACTTTCGTCCGCCGCGGTGGAGGGCGAATTTGCTGAATTTGCGGATTTGATATTAATCTTCGAGCTATTATGGCTGATCTTTCCCACTTTGATCACAACGCAGCTGGTAATCCAAATAATAATATTTTCGGGCTCCCATTCACTGAAGATGATGCCAGTCTTGTGCTGGTTCCGGTACCCTGGGAAGTTACAGTAAGCTATAAAGCCGGTACTGCCCGTGCACCGGAACGCATGTTTAAATCAGGGCTGCAGATTGATATTTTTGATGAAGAAATGCGGGACGTGTGGAAGCGCGGTTTTTATATGCGTGAACCAGACAAAAAAATCCTGCTGAAAAGTGATTATCTCCGCAAGGAAGCTGAACTCTATATCAACTATATCTCACAGGGAGAAAATATCTCCAACAATAAATTCATGTGTAAAACCCTGAAGGAAGTGAATGAAGGCAGCAACTTCCTGAATAAATGGGTTTATGATCAGACTTCTGAACTTCTTGAAAAAGGAAAACTGGTTGGAGTTGTTGGTGGGGATCACAGTACTCCCCTGGGATTCCTTAAAGCCCTGGCGGAAGTATATCCTTCTTTCGGAATTCTCCACATCGATGCGCATTGTGACCTTCGGGAATCATATGAAGGATTCCTGTTCTACCATGCGTCGATCATGTTCAATATCCTCAGAGAGGTTCCGCATGTGGAGAAACTTGTACAAATGGGAATCCGGGATTTTAGCGACACTGAGTGGCAGTATATCGACAACAATCGAAACCGGATCTCTGTTTTTACCAACAGGTCGATCAGAGAACGCCAGTTCGGAGGAGATTCCTGGCAAAAAATTACTGATGATATTGTAGCATCACTTCCTGAAAAAATATATATCAGTTTAGATATAGATGGGCTGGATCCTAAACTCTGCCCTTTTACCGGAACCCCCGTCCCCGGCGGCTTTGAGACCGAAGAGATTTACTACCTGTTCAAAAAAATAAATCAGAGCGGTAAGAAAATCATAGGTTTTGATCTCTGTGAAACCGGAATCAGTAATAATGAATGGGATGAAAATGTGGGCGCCAGGGTTCTGTTTAAACTCTGTCATTTTCTGGTGGCTTCTAATTAATCCCGGTAATGGCAAAGGAACAATCCGGAACCGGGTATGTTTTTAATATCAAAGATGGCCAGGTAAAACGGGCAGGATTAACAGGCAGACTTTTAACGATACTCGCCATTATTATTTTTCTCACCCGCTATTTCCGCGATCTGAGCTTTTTGAATCTGATTGTTACTGTTATGCTTTCAATCTTTCTTATCTGGAACTTCTCAACCAGAAACAAAAGCAAACGGATTCCTGATTTTTTACTCCTTTCTTTTATCGGGATTTCCCTGGTACTGATTCCACTTTTTAATCTGATCGGGGTATTATACCTCTTTCTTGCATTTATTAGTTTTCGACTTTCAAAACCTGCACAGATCAGATTTTCCGGAGAAGGAATTATTCTTCAATCGCTATGGAAGAATTTCTATAAATGGGAAAAAGTCAGGTTTGTTGTTTTGAAAGATAATTTAATCAGCATTGAATTAAAGAATGAAAAATTAATTCAATTTGAAATTGAAGATGAAATGGGATTGAATGCATATGATTTCAAAAATTACCTGGCTGAAAAAATTTCAAATTAGTTTCTTCAGTCGCTTTGAGCAATTCCGGTTCTTAATCTGCGCAGCTCCGGTTAACATTTAGGAAACCCGGGGATGCCTCAGATGATAATCCTAAAAAATAAACCTGTTTTTATGGAATTTTTCTGTGATTGAATCAATCAGGAAAACCTGCATATGAGTCCGATTGCTGTCTCTATCATCCACCCCGGTTTTCAGCAATTAAAGAAAGCAAGCCGCCCGCTTCACCTGCTTGCTGCCGTTTTGATAGTTGCCAATGCATTTCTATATGTCCAGCATCCGGATGCCAACCGTTTTTATTTCTGGGGTCAACTGATAGTTGCAGCAGATATACTGATTTTGTTTGTAGCGGGAAAAGACATGGTGTCTGATTCACCGAAGTTTAACTTATTCTTCCGGATTACAGAAGTGATCGTTTTCTCCACTTTCTGTATCCTCCTTTTATTGCGCTCCGAGTGGGTTGCAGGCACCATACAGGCAATCGTGGCAGCAACATTTGCTTATCTTTTTTATTATGAAAGAAAATCAGCCTATGCTGAAAATATATCAATACAACATCTGGGCATAAATATTCCCGGGTTTCCGAACGATCATTTTATTGCCTGGATCGATTTAAAAACAGTGGAAACCTGTGCATCTGAAATCAATATTGTGACACGCTCAGGCAAAAGATTTCAATTTCAGTTCGGCAACGAACTTTCGTCGGAAGAGGAAAAAATGGTCAGGGAATATTGTGATTATTATCTGTGATGAAATGAGTTCTGAAAGAATTTCAGCGGCAAAATTCAGCATTGCCGCCTGCTGTACGCTCCTAGGATTTGATTTGAAATTTCGCACCTGGATTTATTTCGCAAGTCCCCGTTCCTTTTATCTTCTGACGGT
>JAATGW010000288.1 GCA_015654495.1 Chitinophagales bacterium | reverse complement strand
TTTCCGGCTCCCCGACTTACCGGCAAAAGAAGGCAGTAGGCAGTAGGCAAAAGGCAGGAAGACACCACATAAATCAGCGACGCTATTTGCTCCGGCCCCAGCCAAACCAGTCGTTCCCGTTTGCATAGATCAGCAGACCAAATAATAAAACCATACCCACGATCTGAGCGTATTCCAGAAATTTCTCACTGGGCTTTCTGCCGGAGATCATTTCATATAAAGTAAAAAGTACATGCCCACCGTCCAGCGCCGGAATCGGCAGCAAATTCATGAAAGCCAGCGCAATTGAGAAGAAGGCAGTTATAGTCCAGAAGGCTTCCCAATTCCAGCCATATTCCGGAAATACTGAACCCATCGCCCTGAAACCACCCAGACCTTTATATGCGCCTGTTGAAGGAGTGAGGATTTTTTTAAACTGCAGTATATAAGATTCCAGTTTTTTTATGGCGAGTTTTACGCCCGCCGGGAATGATTCGAAAAAACCGTATTCTTTGGATTCATACCTGTATACATTCATTCGCTTCAGATCGTCAGGGCTAAGCAAAAACGGAATAAATCCAATATTCGCAGTATTGCTTAAAACTGTCTTCATCACCACAGGTTTATCATCACGCAATACTTTAAGTGAAATTGTATCATTAGCTCTTCCTGCAAGCAAAGGCCTGACCTGATCAAAATATTTAATTTCTGTACTGTCAATTCCAATAATCTGATCCTTTGATTTTAATCCTGCAATTTTTACATAAGAGGTATCACTGACCTGGTCTACTATCGCAGGCATTCTCGGAAGAAGCAGGGGTGATTTTTTCCCCCTTTCAACCAGCTGACCGATAAAATTGACAGGTATCACGATATCTTTTACCTGACCGTTACGCTCAACCGTAATTTTTTCACCAAGCAATAATTCGGCATTTGCATCATCAAAATAATCTACCGGTTTTCCGTTTACCGCAAGTATCCTGTCTCCTGTTTGCAAGCCGATATTTAATGCAAGGCTATCCACACACCATACGCCATCTGTCAGGTTTTTCATAGGCAGTTTGGTATCTCCCCATGTAAATAAAATCATAGCATAAATCACAAAGGCCAGTAATACATTTACCGTAACGCCACCGATCATAATTATTAATCGCTGCCAGGCGGGTTTGCTTCTGAATTCCCAGCTCTGGGCAGGTTGTTTCATCTGCTCTTTATCCATGCTTTCATCAATCATTCCCGAGATCTTCACATATCCACCCAAAGGCAACCAACCTACACCATATTCTGTTTCGCCAATCTTCTTCTTAAAAATCGAAAACCAGGGATCGAAAAAAAGATAAAATTTTTCAACGCGGCATTTAAACCATTTGGCTGGAATAAAATGACCCAATTCGTGCATGATCACCAATATGCTGAGAGAAAGAATTAATTGCCCTGCCTGGAGACCCACAGCCTGCCAGTTTATTGCTGCAAATACAAACAAAAGATTCATGCGCTACGTTCCGAAATTTTTGGGAAATGAAAGGTTAAATATTATCTGCTAGAGATTCATAAGGGAAGCCGCGAAACTACGTGCCTCGCCATCGCTTTCAAAATATTGTTCGAGAGAGGGTTTTTGAATAAACTGAATTTTCTTCATAGTCTGTTCAATTACTTCGGTCATATCGAGAAAACCGATCCTGTTCCGCAGAAAACCATATACTGCAATTTCATTAGCAGCATTTAAAACACAGGGCAGATTGCCGCCTTTGTATAATCCTTCCATGGCAAGCGCCAGATTACGAAAGGTTTTGATATCCGGAGGCTCAAATGTAAATTGGGCTGATTTTGAAAAATCGAAGCGGGGTAAGCTATTGGAAATCCGCTGCGGGAAAGCCATTGCATATTGTATGGGCAACTTCATATCAGGCAGACCCATCTGGGCTTTGATACTGCCGTCTTCAAATTGTACAAATGAATGAACGATACTCTGCGGATGAACAACTACCTGTATCTGTTCAGGTTTAAGATTGAATAACCATTTGGCTTCAATCATTTCCAGGCCTTTATTCATGAGCGTTGCAGAATCCACACTGATCTTGGCGCCCATATTCCAGTTGGGATGCTGAAGCGCATGTTCCCGTTTCACATTTACCAGGTAGTTTGGTTTCTTACCCAGGAAAGGGCCACCGGAAGCTGTCAGTATTACTTTTTCAATGCGGTTCCTTGTTTCACCGATAAGACATTGGAAAATGGCTGAATGTTCGGAATCGACAGGGATTACCGGCACTCTTTTTTCAACCGCCTGCTGCATTACTATATCGCCCGCTACCACAAGGGTTTCTTTATTGGCGAGCGCAATCGCCTTACCGTTTTCTATAGCCCTCAGTGTTGGCCGCAAACCGGCGAAGCCAACAATAGCAGCCAGCATCATATCATAATGTTCAAGTGATGCCGCGTCAACTAATGCCTGTTCACCGGCAAGTACTTCCGATCCCGAACCGCTCAGCGCCTGTTTAACGATGTGGTATTTGGATTCATCAACAATAACTACCGTCTGCGGTCTGAATTTAAGCGCCTGTTCCACCAGCAGTTCATGATTGGAATGGGCTGTTAAAATTGTTACCGAAAATTTATCCGGATTGGATGCAATCACATCAAGCGCCTGGGTTCCGATCGAACCTGTAGATCCGAACAACCCGATACGTTTACGGTTGCCTTCAGCAGCTGCTTTTGAAACTGCAGGTTTGTTTTGAGTTGCAGGATTCATTCTTTAAAAATAGGTTCTTTATTCCACAACAGACCAGGGCTCTAAAGCCTCGGCCAGGTTACGGTCGTTACTCAATCGGGGCACTTTATTCTGACCTCCCAGTTTACCTATCGATTTCATATAACCGATAAATGCATTCCGGCGCATGGGTCGTATTACAAGCGGATCCAGAATATTTCCGCGGATAAGATCATCGTAATAAATGTTTTTAGTACGCAGATTATTGTCAACAGCACGTGCAAATTCTTCAAGATTGTCTGGTTGCTCCTCAAATTCAACAAACCATTCATGAAATGACCTGCCTTCACCCTTCTGAACCATCGGAGCAACCGTAAACTCAATTATTTTCAAACCCGATTCAGAAGCCGCCTTCATGAGGCTGTATTCCACTTCTTCGCCAATCACATGTTCGCCAAAGGCAGAAATAAAATGTTTAATTCTTCCAGTAACTACAAGTTTGTAGGGTTCTGTCGAAATGAACTTTACGGTATCACCAAGGTTATAACCCCATAAACCCGCATTGCTGTTGATAATCATGGCATAATTCTCTCCCACTTTCACATCCTTTAACGATATCCTCGTAGGGTTGTCGTTAAAAATTTCCTGCGCCGGAATAAACTCGAAGAAGATACCGGAATCAGTATTAAGCAATAATCCTTCCGTTTTCTGGGAATCCTGAAAAGCAAAAAAACCTTCAGATGCCGGGAATGTTTCAATGGTATCGATTTTTTTCCCAATCGTGTCCATCAGTTTCACTCTGTAAGGTTCAAAATTCACACCACCATGCACAAGAACGCTGAAATGAGGAAACAGATCAACTACTTTTTTTCCTGTTTTCTGGCGAAGGCGGTCGAAATACATCTGTAGCCAGGGCGGAATTCCACTGATCAACGCCATATCCTCCTTAAAAGTCTCCTCCACAATCTTATCCAGCTTTGTTTCCCAGTCTTCGATACAATTGGTCTCGTATGAAGGTAACTGATTAGTTCTGAGATAATTGGGTATATGGTGATTTACAATTCCACTTAACCTGCCGGTTGGTATCCCTCCCACCCTTTCGAGCTCAGGGGATCCTGAAAGGAAAATCATTTTTCCGTCGGTAAACTGGTGGTTACCGGATTCGGCTATATAACAGAGCAGGGCATTTCTTGCCGAATTGATATGATTGGGGATAGATTGTTTTGTAATCGGGATATACTTAACTCCGCTGGTGGTTCCGGATGTTTTGGCCAGGTAGATTGGCTGACCTTTCCATAGTACATTATGGCGACCTTCCTTTATCTTGTCGATATAGGGTTTGATCTTCTCATAGTCCCGGATAGGCACAGCCTGGCGGAAAGCTTCGTAACCGTCAATATCCCTGAAATGATGGTCGGTCCCGAATTCCACCTTCGACCCGGTTTTGATCAGGTCCCGGAGGATCTTTTTCTGATCTTCCAGGGCGGTGGTCATTCCCTTCCGGACCTGTTTATATATATAGCTTGCAAAAGGCCGGGCAAGGAAAGATTTTAATTTCATGGAATATGGCAATTGTTACCGGCTGCAAAGATAATTTTGCCTGCTCAAACGGGGACATCGTTTCTGTAACTTTTTTTAGCCGGAATCTTTGGTTTACATGAAATTCCCCTTACCTTTGCACTCCTAAATTTTGGCATATTATGTTTGCAGTTGTAAAAATAGCCGGTCAGCAATTCCGGGTCAGCGAAGGCCAGGAACTCTATGTACCCCATATTGAAGGTAATGCCGGCGATAAATTGGAATTCAGTGAAGTTTTACTTTCAGACAATGATGGCAAGCTGGCACTTGGCAAAGA
>JAATGW010000463.1 GCA_015654495.1 Chitinophagales bacterium | reverse complement strand
TAATGCCATGGATTATCGTCGCTTTCAGGTGCAACTAATCCGCCACAATGTGATCTGAAAAAATTGATAACGCCTCCCCGTGCCCGTATTCCATCGATCATCTGCATTGCGCTCATATGATCAATTCCCGGATCCAGACCCATTTCACACAAAAAGGTCAGACCCTGTTTCTCCACTTCAGTGTTGTGCTTCTTCAATTCAGGAGTTGCATATGAAGCATTCAGAAAATTTTTTCTGAACGAAAGACATTTTTCTGCGATTGTGTGATGGAGATGCGGAGGCAGTAATGAAATGACAAGATCGGCCATTTCAACAAGAGAGTTGATCTGTTTTTCATCTTCGCTGCTTATGCCATAAGCTGAAGCCTGTACATGGTCTTTTGTTTTCGAAATGGCTGTTTCGAGGTTCGCATCCACAACATGAACATGAAAATTCATGCGCTCAGCGCGAGTCAGAAGATAGTCAATTAAAACTGTGGCCGATTTTCCCGCTCCGAATAATACGATATGTTTCATTTCCGCGCTTTCAGATCACTAAGTTAGTGAAGCAACCGTTTTGATTTCTGATTATCCGGATGAAAATATACGGTGTAAAGAAAAAAAGAGATCTGATTTTTCCGAAGAAAATTTACCAGAAGACCGTTAGTTGGAATAACTCAGGCTTAAATCCCCTGAAGCAATACTCCTGATAAAGGACTCAACCTTAACACCCCTCGACGACTTCGGAACTTCAATTGATTTGTTTGAATATGCAGCTATCGCATTGATTTCGACAGTTTCGGTTTTAAACACTTTCTTATTCGACTGGATATATTTCAATTCCACTACGATCCTGTCTATCGGAAATCCCGAATTGTTTTTTACTACCAGGTCAAACTCGCGGATACCACCAAGTAAGCCTACTTTATATCCATCCATTTGCACTTCCAGGAGCTGCGAAATATTTTTTCTAGTCTCTTCCTTTTTCGCCTGTAATGCAGTCTGGGCTATACTTTCAGTCGATTCTTCTTTCTCAGCCACCGGAATCTCAGAAGGCAGAACTTCCGGCACAACTACTGCCAGTTGCTTTTTTTCCTTTATTTTTTTTGCAGCAATTTCTTTTCTTCTCGCTATTGCCAGTTTTTCTTTTTCAGCTGCGATCAGTGCTGCAGCTTTCAAAGAATCCTCATTTATTGATGGCTGCGGAGATGGTAAAATATTAGCGGCAAGGATTACTGCAGGTACTGACAAAGGCGCTTCAGGTTTTTCAGGTAGTTTTTTACTGATATTATTTGCCAGTGTTTTGGGTTTTACCTCATATCCCGGACTAATAATAGAGTTTGCAATAAGAGAAGCCACCATAATAATGGAAGCAAGGCCAACTGCAACAGCAATTTTCTGCAATGAAATGGAATAAAACTTTTTCGAATTCGATGGTTTGATAAAATGAATTTTCAGTTCATCTGCATCTGATTCTCTGCGCGTAGATTCAACACTGACAGGAAAAAGAGTTGCCTTGCTTTCAGCAGAAACCAGATGAATATCAATAGGAATGATTTTACAGTTTTGCTGAACGGGTTCCGGCTTCATGATTTCACTCAATTCGCTGGTTTGCCAGTATTTCGGTTGTGCATTAGTGTTAATTGAAGGGTTCCTGTTAACAGTGGAAATCAAATCTTCATCCTCACTTTGCTTTTCAGGATCGGCACCTTTGATAAGAATTATTCTCTTGTTTGCAACGGTTGAAGGAAGCGAAACCCAGATAGCGGATTTCTTAACTGAATTTTCCGGATTTTTTTCTGATTTCAGTACTTCGGCTGCACAGGTTTCAACGTTATCCTGTCTTTCATATTGACTCGCCATGAAAAATCTCGCCAAAGTCGGAAACTCGTACAGATCGTTTTCAGGAATAAACTGCTGTACTTTATCCGGAGTCGTTTGAAGTCCATTCACAAGTACTTCATCATTCTGAAGTCTGGTCCGGGAAAGGGGAGGACGGTCGTATTCTTTTTCGATTGTAACAACTGCCGGGATTAAAACCTTGAATTCTTCCATTTCCATGGGGTACTTCCATGAAGCACTCCTGCCCTCGGCCCAAATGAGATCCTGAGGTTGTAAACCCAGACTCACCAATTCTTCATAGCTGTGGGGCCCGGTTTGTTCATTATTGCGTAAAAGGAGATAACGTTCCATAAACGATCCGCCTTTAAAAATAACAAATTTCCTTGAACTATCTGGAGACCAGGGTAATTTATATTGAATTAATGTTGACATTCCGGAAAGGTTTTATATTTCTATAAACGTACTAAATAATAAAATTGGTACCTGACTAACCAAGTGTTTTTATAGCCGCTTTCTATCCACAAGAGTGGATAAAATACCCTTAAATTTTGATCTCTGATACGCGTTATACGTGCATTTTCAGGTAGATTTGCAAACTTCAGAAAATCAGCCAGACCAACGAAAACAAACTATGGACGATCAGTTACTGCCGGAAGAAACGAGGGACAATGACAGGATTATTCCTGTGAACATTGAGGAGCAGATGAAATCATCTTATATCGACTATTCCATGAGCGTAATAGTCGGCAGGGCTTTGCCTGATGTAAGGGATGGGTTAAAGCCCGTACATCGTCGTATTCTCCATGCAATGAATGAACTCGGCCTTGACTACAATAAACAACCGCGTAAATGTGCCCGTATCGTAGGGGAAGTGCTGGGTAAGTTCCATCCTCATGGCGACGGATCAGTGTATGATGCATTGGTCAGGCTCGCGCAGGAGTGGAATATGCGTTATCCTATGGTGGAGAAGCAGGGTAACTTCGGTTCTCCCGACGGTGATGGGCCTGCGGCTATGCGATATACGGAAGCCAGAATGTCCCGGCTGGCTGCATTCATGCTTGAAGATATCGACAAGGAAACTGTTGATTTTCAGCTCAATTTCGATGACTCCATGCAGGAGCCTACTGTATTGCCGACGCGGATTCCTCAGTTACTGGTTAACGGGAGTAGCGGAATCGCGGTGGGTATGGCTACGAATATGATGCCTCATAATCTGTCAGAGGCAATAGATGGATGCATCGCTTTTATTGAAAACAGGGATATCACCATCGATGAACTGATGACACATGTGAAAGCTCCGGATTTTCCGAGCGGTGGTATTATCTACGGTATGGAAGGTGTGAAGGCTGCGATGCATACAGGCAGGGGAAGGGTAGTGGTTCGTGGAAAATTGAATGTGGAAACCAAGGCAAGCGGACGTGAAACCATCATTATCACGGAAGTTCCATACCAGGTGAGCCGCGATGTACTCACTGCGAGGATCGGGCAGTTGGTTATTGATAAAATAATTGAAGGGATTGTTCATGTAAATAATGAATCCAACGAGAAAGAAGGAACCCGGATCGTAATCGATCTTAAAAGGGATGCTGTTTCCGGAGTAATTGTAAATCAGCTTTATAAATACACAGATCTTCAGACTTCTTACGGTATAAATAACGTGGCCCTTGTTAAGGGCAGACCCCGGACGCTTAATCTCAAAAATCTGATTTCAGAGTTTATTGAGTTCAGGCACGAAGTGGTGATCCGCCGGGCGAAATTTGAACTTAAGGAGGCGGAAAAAAAGGCGCATATCCTTGAAGGCTATATCATTGCGCTGGATCACCTCGATGAAGTAATCAAACTCATCAGGAATTCAACCAATCCCGAAGAAGCCAAAACAGGGCTTATCTCAAGTTTCGGAATGACTGAAATTCAGGCTAAGGCTGTGCTGGAACTGAGGTTGCAGCGCCTTACCGGGATGGAACGTGATAAGATTAAAGAAGAGTATGACGAAATCATGAAATTGATTTCTTACCTGAAAGAATTACTTGCCAATGAAGCAATGCGTTTTGATCTCATCAAAACCGAACTGCGCGAAGTCAAAGAAAAATTCGGTGATGCCCGGCGTTCTGAGATTACCTACCTCGATGATGAAGTGAGCCTGATTGACCTGATAAAAGAGGAAGATGTCGTTATTACGGTTTCTCATCTTGGCTATATTAAACGTACACCGGCAGATGAATACCGCGCTCAGAAAAGAGGGGGCAGGGGGAGTATAGGCGGCCGTACGCGGGAAGAGGACTGGATAGAACATCTTTTTGTTGCCAGCACACACCATAGTCTTTTGTTTTTCACTGAAAAAGGCCGCTGTTTCTGGCTGAAAGTTTACCAGATTCCGGATGGCGACAAACAGAGCAAGGGTAGAGCGATTCAGAACCTGATCCAGTTGCCAGGTGATGATAAGATCAGGGCAGTTCTCGACGTAAAAAAGCTGGAAGATGAAGCATTTGTAAATAGCCATTTTATAGTACTTTGTACTAAGAAAGGCATCATCAAGAAAACCAACCTCGAAGATTTCAGCCGCCCCAGAGCAAATGGAATCAATGCAATCACGATCCTCGAAGGTGATCAACTTCTGGAAGCAAGGCTAACCGATGGAAATTCAGAAATAATGCTGGCTGTGAAAAGCGGAAGGGCAATTCGCTTCCCCGAAGAAAAAGTAAGATCTACCGGCAGAGGTGCAATTGGTGTGGCTGGTATAGAAGTTGATAATGCAGATGATGAAGTTGTTGGTCTCGTTTGCGTAAACAAGGATGACAAAACCAGGACCATCCTGGTAGTATCTGAAAAGGGATTTGGTAAAAGAACTGCGATAGAAGAATACAGGATCACAAATAGAGGTGGTAAAGGTGTTAAAACAATCAGCGTAACTGCCAAAACAGGAAACCTGGTAGGTATTTTGGATGTCACTGAAAAGGAAGATCTGATGATCACATGTATGTCTGGCGTAACTATCCGGATGTCAGTTGGAACGATCAGTGAACAAGGCCGTGCAACACAGGGTGTTAAGTTAATTCGTCTGGACGAAACGGATCAGATTGCAGCAATAACACAACTGGACGAAGAGCAGATTGAAAATCCATTACCCGCAGCACCAAGTGAAACACCAGAAATCAGCGATTTAATAAATGATCCGGGAGCTGAGCCGGATCCGGAAGTTCAGTAACTTTTTAATTAAAATACATTGCCATGAAGAAGGGCCTCTTTTTTTCATTACTCATCATAGCTGGATTCTGTGCCGGCGCACAGGACCTGAAAAAAATCAAGGAATCACTTACTGCGAACAAATTAGGTGATGCCAAAACTGATATAGAGAAATTTCTGGCTGTTCCCAAAAACCAGAAAAATCCGGAAGCCTACTATATAAAAGGTAAAATTTATGCAGCGATCGCAGCCAATCCCACTGAAAGGGCAGCAACACCTGACGCCAGGATGACTTCGCTTGAAGCGTTTAAAAAATCACTGGAAATCGATAAGAACCAGGCTACTATCTTTATGACGGTTGATCAGTACCAGCCTGTATTTTCTCTTTACTCAAGTGGTTTTGACGAAGCAGCCAATCTTTACAATGCTGAGAAATACGATGAGGCCTTAGGCACTTTCAAATCAACCGGCGTTGTAGGAGACTATATTTTTAGCCAGGGCTGGGGTCTGTATAAAATTGACACTCCTCTAATTTATTACAGCGCGCTTTCTGCGATGAATGCAAAAAAAGATGATGAAGCCATTGCCAGTTTTACAAAACTCGCGGATGCTAAAGTAGCAGCAACACCTGAACAGGTAACTTCCTATCGGTATCTCGCAAAACACTATTACGACAAGAAAGACGAGGCCAACATGTTAAAATACATTCAGTTGGGTCGCGAACTTTATCCGAACGATGATTACCTGCCCTTGCTGGAACTGGATTATATGCGTGGCAAAGGCGACGTTGCAGCTTTGAATGCGAAATATGAGGAAATCCTCGTTACAAGTCCGACTAACTATGATGTGATTCTAGACTACGCATCTTCATTGTTTAATGAAACGCATGTTACTGAAGCATCCAAAAGACCAGCAGATTACAATGAAAAAGTTAAGAAAATCGAGTCTCTTTATCTGAAAGCAATTGAGTTGAAACCTGATTCTTACGATGCCAGGCTTTCACTTGGTAAGCACTATTATAACCAGATGTTGTTCCTCGAAGAAGATGCAAGCAAAATAAAAGGGTCTAAACCGGAGGATGTAAAGAAAAAGGCAGATATGAATGCTGAAGTAGCAACAATAGCTGATAAAGCTATTCCACAGCTGGAAAAAGTTTTCGGCTTTTATGACACACAGGGAAAGCTGAAAACCAGTGAAAGATCCAATTTTAAATCTGCCTGCAGTTTACTTACCTATTCTTACGAAAAGAAAAAAGACAAAACAAAGGCTGATTTCTATCAGAAAAAATATGATGAGGCTGATAAAGCTCATGGCTGATCAGTCGTAATAATATTCATAACGCAGGAGGGAGAGCAGTTGCTTTCCCTTTTGTAATTTCAGGAGTTTTTAAATTTTTCTATGACAAATCTTGATTTAGGCCGGCAGGAATTCGGGGATGAAAAAAATGCAGGCAATGCAATGACCAGGCTCGAAGTAGCAGCTTTGCTCGATCAGTGGATAACCAATGAGCGGCTACGTGTACATGTAAACCAGGTGGGTAAGTTGATGTACTCCTGGGCACGGGAGCAGGAGGGTCTTGATGAAGAATCAGCCTGGAAATGGGAAATGGCGGGATTGCTTCATGATGCAGACTGGGATCAATGGCCTGACCAACACTGCAGTAAGATAATCGGCGAACTGGAAAACAGAAATATTGACCCGGAAATAATTCGGGCGATTGCTTCTCATGGTCCTGCATATTTCGGAGTCGAACCCAGGACAAAAATGGATAAAATGCTCTATGCTTTTGATGAGCTTTCAGGCCTGGTACATGCTTATTCTTTGATGCGGCCTGAAGGCTATCTGGGGATGGAACTTAAGGGAGTCCAGAAAAGATTAAAAGAGAAGTCATTTGCGGCTAATGTATCCCGTGAGGATATCCGTGATGCAGCTGAACGTGCGGGAATTTCTGTAGAAGACCTGATCCGCTTTGTCATTGCCCACCAGACTGCATAAAAAAGGAATTCCTGATGTCTGCCCGTGTTACCAGAACCAATGAGAATCCCTATTTTTTTCTGCTCAGAACAGCATGGAAATATGCTTATGCGGAGCGGAAAAAATATGTGCTGATTTACATATTCTTCATGGTCAGCAATATCGTTTCTTCTCTTTACCCTGTTATCTGGGGCATTTTTATAAATGATATACAGCAGAATGGAGTGGATGTACTGAAACATGCCTGGATCTATGCGGGGCTGTATCTTGCTGTGAGATTAAGTGACTGGTTATTTCACGGGCCATCCAGAATTGTTGAAAGAAATCTGGCCTTCAATATCGGGAGAAATTTTTTGCAGGAGTTATACCATAAATCTTTGCGTCTTCCTGTTAAATGGCACCAGGATCATCATTCCGGCGCAACCATCAACCGCGTCAGGAAGGCGCATGAAGCTTTGCGTAATTTTTTTGACCGCGGATTCGAATACCTCCACACACTTTTCAAGTTCATCTTTTCATTTGCTGCCATGCTTTATTTCTCACCTTTATTCGGAGGAGTTGCGATCCTGATGGGAGCTGTTGTGGTTTGGATCATTTTATTATTTGACCGGCCTTTTATAAAAACGCTTGACGAAGTTAACGAGGGTGAGCATGTGGTTTCTTCAACACTGTTTGATAGTTTGTCCAATGTGATTACCGTAATAACATTGCGATTACAGGACAGGCTGGAGAAAACCTTATTGAGCAGGGTACAGCAGATACTTCCGCCATTCAGAAGAAATATTCTCATCAATGAATGGAAATGGTTTGTCACTGATATGCTGGTAGGATTGATATATGCGGTTATCGTTGTGGGTTATGTATGGCAGCATTGGAAACCGGGAGAGGTGTTTTTACTCGGCGGGCTTGTGACGCTTATAGGTTATGTAGAAAGATTTACAAGTGTCTTTCACAATATCGCATACCTGTACACTGACGTCGTAAGGCAGGCCACAGATGTAAGAACTGCCCTGGTAATACCGGAGGCTTATGCTTCTCACCATTTACCCGAACAACCAGGACCATTACCCGAAAACTGGGAGAAAATTTCAGTGACAAACCTGAATTTTAGCCATGATAAACATATCGCTTTTGTTGCTGACAGGGAGTCGGGTATAAGTTCGGTAGCAGGGTTGAAAAACATTAATCTGGATCTGGTTAAGGGGAAAAGAATTGCACTGATCGGGGAGAGTGGCAGCGGGAAAAGCACGTTGCTGGCTATTTTGCGCGGGCTGTATCCACCTGAACCTGGTACAAAGGTCTTCGTAGATGGAGTGGAGCGTGAGGCAGGTTTATCTCTTATTGCAGAACATGTAACTCTATTTCCGCAGGAACCAGAAATTTTTGAGAACACGATAGAATACAATATCACGCTTGGCCTTCCCTTTGAAAAGGGCGAGATAGAAAGAATCACTGAGTTGGTTCATTTCCGTGAAGTTATCCAACAGCTGCCAAAAGGGATGCAAAGCAATATTGTCGAGAAAGGGGTGAATCTATCTGGTGGACAAAAACAAAGGCTGGCGCTTGCCCGCGGTCTGTTTGCTGCAAGAGATAGTGATATCATCCTGCTTGATGAGCCAACAAGCAGTGTGGACCCCAAGACTGAGTTGAATATATACCGGCAGTTATTTGAATCTTCGTCTGACAAAGTAATCGTATCGGCATTGCACAGGTTACATTTACTGCGCTATTTTGATATCGTACATGTCATGGAAAATGCAGAGATAATAGCGTCGGGAACCTTATCTGAGTTAATAGAAAGAAGCCCCGTATTCCGGGAATTGTGGAAACACCAGGAATTGGGGCAATAGAAAAGTCGGATTTCCGCAGATCTACTTTAACAGATCAAATACTTCCCGGAAATAAAGTATAAGAAACTGCAGAGATAACTCAGAATAATATGTACACGCACCAGTTCATCAATTTTTGAAATTAAGTTATAGCAGCAGAATATAAGAAACACGCTTTATTTCAAACTCTTGAACTTGTCCCGACGAACTTCATC
>JAATGW010000087.1 GCA_015654495.1 Chitinophagales bacterium | reverse complement strand
TCGCAAATAAAATACAAACGGTTACCATCAGCCGAAACCGTTGGCCTCAGCTCTGCGAGTTCGGAATTTACGCGCCAGCCCAGGTTTTCTATTTTGATAATTGTACCATCGGTGATGGTCAGGTCTTTTTTCGGCTTCAATTTGTCTCCGGTAGTGTCTAACGACATTTTCTGGGCAAATAAAGAAGGGAGGCAGAAGATACTTAGTATCCAGATAGTCAGGGTTTTCACAAGAAGGGTTTTTTACTTCATTATAAACGAAGAATTGGCCTTCTATCATGTGTTTTGTGGAAAGAAACCTGCCGGGCAAAAAATGCAAATTGAGAACCAGCGGTTTATAAACCTCGGAGGTGTTTTGGGAAAGGTTGGCCAGCAACCCACAGCAAAGCATCAACAACAAATTGGTTCTGAACCGGGTTATTGAATTGAAAGGAAAGTTCCTTATTTGTTTTGCCAATATAGTCGATATCATTATGACCCATATTGAGGTAAATCATTTTATATTTTTTGTTTGTCCAGACAACAGGATAATATCCGCTATGCCAGATTTCATGCTGTTTGGGTCCGGTTCCCAAAGGAAAACTACTTGAATCTATTGACAGGAGAATTTCAATGTCTTTGTTTTTCGTAATGTCTTTTTCCCAACTATACCACTCATTTGGTGAAGATTTAAAAACAGGAGGTAAATGCCTTAGCGCCGGGTGATCTTTTTTTTCAACTTTCAGATTGGCTGAAGTGGGCCGCCAGGTATTTCCTTTGTATTGACCTGCTCCAATAAATTCATCATGATACCAGTTCCAGTTCTGCGGATACGCCGAAGGAGTTAGAGCAAAGCCAGCAAAATGAAAACCCATCCAGGCTCCACCGCTTTTCATGTAATTTTCAAAAGCAATTCTTTGTTCAGGATCTTCAGGCCGGGTATCAAAAAATAAAACAACCTTATATTCCTTCAAAGTAACAGGATTGAGTTTTGACCAGTCGTTTGTAGAATCAAAAATGAAATTATTCAGTTTTGCCTGTTCACTGAAAAACCGGTTCGCTTCATGAACAAAACTGATATGCGCAAGATCATTTTTTGCAGTAAAAAAGCCAATTACTTTGAAGCTTGATTGCGCATTCAGAAATGTTGAACTGATCAGAAAAACAATAATCAAAGGCAGGAACTTCAGCATTTTAAAAGGATATGTTATCTGTAATTTCATGCGGCTGGCTTTAACGGTTAGTTTCCCGTGTGATTTCCGAAGATACTAAGCCGCTCAATTCCAGGAATAAAAAACAGGTGAAAAGCCCGATGACATTGGAGCAGTAGTAGCTTTTCTGTGCAGTGACCATCCAGGTTGGATAACGGGTCAAAAGATAGAAGTAAGCGGAGGGATTAGTCTTTGATTTGCAGTGATGAGATCAGATAATCTGTGAAACTCTGTTGAATTACGCGCATGTAATACAGAGTTTCTCAGAGTTATGATTATTTAACTGTTAGCCAATTTAACACCGACGGCAGATTTTCCCCTCGGACTATTTTCAAGTTCAAAACTAACACGGTTATTATCTTCAATCTGATCGATTAATCCGTTTGCGTGGACGAAAAAACTTTCACGGGTGACGTCGTCTTTAATGAAACCGAAACCCCTTGAGCTATTGAAAAAAACTACAGTTCCCGTACGAACAGGATCATCTGAAGAATCATCAACATATTTTGGTACTCCGATCTGAATATCCTCCACATTTACAGAATGGAATTTCGATGGATCGGGAGGCGTAGAGCTGATATTGCCATTCTCATCTATATAGGCCATCATATCATTCAGGTTCTTGCCTGATTTTGAATGTTCCTTGCGCTCTTGTTTTTTTTCTTCCTTGGCTTTTTTTTCTTTTTCTTTTTTCTTCTCTCTTTCTTTTTTGTTCCAGGACTCTTTTGATTTACTCATATTTAGAAATATTCATTTTTAAGGATGATGGAAATGTTGGTGGTAGAAGGACCTGTGGATGTTTTGAAGTTACGAAAATAAGCCGGGATTTAGCCGCAGATTATTGGAAGGGTACAGGAGCTGGTGAAATTTAAGGAATTGTTAAGATCAGGGGCTCATTTGTGCAGAAAAACGGAAAAACCCCGTGGCATTTCGCAATTAATACCATCGGGGTTTTCCTTTAATAAGAGGAAACGGACTATTTAGTTATAAACCTGGTGAGGGTTTCTGTTTGGGTTGGGTTTGCGCTTATTACCGGGTTAAGATAGTTTTTAACTTCCGCATATCCCTGGTATAAGGGTCCGGTAAGTACTTTCTCCTTTCCATCTCTTTTAACGGTCATGGTCAGGGAAGCAATTGTGCTGTTGTTCTGGAAATATTTTTCCCAGAGATCTTCCAGGTTTTCATCAGTAACCGCAATATTATCAACTGAAATAAACTGATCACCGTCTTTTAGATTTAATGCGTTTTTATTTTCAACTTCAGAGAATAAAAATGCTTTATTCTGCTCATCATACTTTAATCCCATCCTGCCTACAAAGTAGGCGTCAACTTTTTTAAGGGGACTGTACTCGTATCCGAGTTTCTGAAAATATTCAGCATACGGGAGCGGGTTGTCCCCATCGAGGTATTTGCTGAAAAAATCCTGTACAGCGGGATCGGATGCTTCCACAAATTCCTGCAAAAAAACTTCATCCTTAAATGGTTTACCTGCGCCATATTTTTTTGTAAGATCAGTGATAACCGATTTAAGATCTTTTTTGTTTTCAGTTTTTTCTCTTATCAGTACATCCAGCATCATTGCAATGAGTGCTCCGCGGTTATAAACACTTGAATATTTTTTCTGATAGTCATCATCCAGAACGCGGAGGCTCATCGTGGTCATTGAAAAATCGCCATACTCTTCAGCCTGTTCGATTTTCTCCTGCATGTTTTTAAAGAACTTCTTCTCATTTATAATTCCACTTTTCAACTGAACAAGGTTGGAGAAATATTCTGTAACGCCTTCGTATAACCACAAATGCCTTGACATTTTTGGTTCAACAAAATTAAAAAATTCAATTTCTTCGCTATGAAGATTCAGGGGAGTAAGTATATGAAGAAATTCATGACTTGCAACATCGGTGACCATCGACTTCAACTGCGGTTCATAGGAAGTTTCAGGTAAAAAATACAATGAGGAATAATTGTGCTCAAGGGCGCCATAACCACCACCGTCGTTTTCTTTTCCTGTTAAAGCCTTTTCAGGGTCTTCAAAATAAAAAAGGAACTGGTAGGAGTCAACGGGAAGACCCTGGAAAAAATCCTGAAGCGCGACTGCCATAGGCTTAAGGTATTCAGCTACTTTTAAACTGCTTACTTTTCCAGTAGCAGAATAAACGGAAACATTTACTTTGGTATTTCCGGTTACAAAAGAAGTGGTATCCGGTTTACTGTAAATAACGGGATTGTCGGCAAGGTAATTATAAGTCGGAGCCACCAGTTTATCTTCTTCGGCACTTTGTTTTTCAGTGTGCAGGTGGGTGCTGGCATAAAAATCCGCAGGTTTTCGAACCTGCACTTCAAAAGGGATTTGCATATAACCTTCAAAATATCCGAAGAACGCATGGTTATTCAGCACCACATTCTTACCCGCTTCAATATTTGAACCACCCGGTTGAAAAATAAAATCCTTCTCGCGCTGGTCCCAGGTATCATTTACTTTGTAGGTGATTTTTGCGATTTTCTGTGCGTTCGAAATCCTGTACTGGTTTTCGTTTATTTTTTTTGTTTTTAGTTCTTTGCCTTTGTCATCGAGAACTTTGAAATCGACCACATAATTTCCATAGTTTTTCTGGCTATAGGATCCGGGAATTACTTTCGGAAATGAAAAGGTGATTTCAGTCTCTTTGATTTTTGGCGTAATAAGTTCAATGCTTACCTTATCGTTCCGGATGTTTTTCAGATCCGCAGAATACACATATTTTTCCTGTGCATAAGATGCAAACACAGAAAAAATTAGTGCAATAGTAAGAGTGATGTTTTTACCAATGTTGAAATTTGTATGCATAAAATTGAAAGGGGTTAAAATTATAGCTAATGTGTTGATAAGTCAACAATAGGTTGCAGATAAAAACAGGAGCTCTACTCATTTAACAAATTAAATCAGCAATTTTGAATTATTATGTCTGAACCAGACAAAATAATGGCTGAATCTGAATAGTTTATACAGGGCTCAAAATTTTAAGATCAGCATACCTGACTTCGGTTAGGGGTCCGGACCTGAACCTGGTTTTTCGGAATTTATAACTTTGAATCCATTTTAAGAGCTATGCCAGACTATCCATTGCCATATCAAAAGTTTTTTTTTATTGGAATTGCAGGTACAGGAATGAGTGCGATCGCGCAATACCTGCACGGAATTGGAAAAATTGTACAGGGTTCCGACAGGTATTTCAAAAATGGTGAATTCAATGAAACACGTGAAAAATTAGAATCGCTTGGAATACCTTGTTTTGAACAAAATGGAGAAGGCCCGGATGAGGATACCAACCTGGTTGTGGTTTCTGCAGCGATAGAAGAGACTGTTCCCGAGGTGATAAAAACAAGAGCTCTTGGAATCCCCATATTGAAAAGAAGCGAGTTGCTGGCACGTATAGCCGAAACCAGGAAGACGATTGCAGTGGGCGGTACATCAGGTAAAAGCACCACTGCGGGGATGTTGTACGATATTTTGAAAAGGGCAGGTTTGAGCCCTGGTATAATCAGCGGAGCCGGCCTGATCTCATTGATTGAAGAAGGCCGTATCGGGAATGCTGCGGTTGGTAAAGGGGAGTGGCTGGTAATTGAGGCTGATGAAAGTGATGGTTCAATAGTGCAGTATCATCCCTCAATCGGGATTTTGCTGAACGTAGATAAGGATCATAAAGATATTGATACATTAATGGAAGTGTTTTCCATTTTTAAAAAGAACAGCGACATGTTCATCGTAAACAGGTCGCATCCTTTGGCTTCCACACTGGGTGACGATATACAAAGGGATTTTTCAGCAGATCCTGCAATCAAAGCCGGATATATCGCATCCGGCTTTGTATCGGAAGGCCTGTTCAGCAGATTTAATATCAATGGAATTCCGTTCCGCATCAATACCATTGGCCGCATAAATATGGAAAATGCACTGGCCGCTTCGGCAGTTGCCAATGTGATAGGAGTGAGCCTGGAAACCGCGGCAGAGGCAATCGGCGACTACAAAGGAATTTACCGGAGGCACCAGGTGCTTCTGCGTAAAAATGGCATTTTGCTGATCGACGACTATGCGCATAATCCTGTAAAATGCGCTGGGTCGATTGCTGCCTGCCAGCCACTCGCACCAAAAGTGATTGCATGGTTTCAACCTCACGGATATGGGCCAACGAAGTTTTTACGAAGCGATTTTGTAAAGGAAATTGCTGCGGTACTGAGGCCACAGGATGAAATCTGGATGAGCGAGATTTTTTATGCCGGCGGAACAGCAGTGAAAGATATTTCTGCAGGCGATCTGATTGATGATCTCAAAGCTGAGGGCAAACAGGCCTGGTTTGTTCCAGACCGGAAAGACCTGCCTGAAGCAATGAGAAGTCATTTTACGGATAATTGTGTGGTTTTGTTAATGGGAGCGAGGGATCCGAGCCTGGAAGAGTTTGCGAAATGGTTTAAAGAACGGATATGACAAGTGAGTAGGCGTTAATTGATAGTCGAAGAGCCAGCCTCAAAAAAAATCTACAATGACCACTCTACTTACCGGAATAAGAAAGCTCGTAGGTGCCCGGACTGATTCACCATTGCTTCGTGGTGATTCTCTCCGCATACTACCTGTAATTGATGATGCATTCCTGCTCATAGAAAACGGTTTAATTGCAGATTTTGGCTCTATGCAGCGATTTCACCAGAAATATAAAGCTCCGGATTTCAGAAAAATCATTGAGCTGGACAATGCTATCGTGCTTCCAGCCTGGTGCGATTCACATACCCACCTGGTTTTCGCGGGCAGCCGCGAATCGGAATTTGTCGACAAGCTGAATGGACTGACCTATGCTGAAATTGCTGCCAGAGGCGGCGGGATTTTAAATACTGCTTCAAAAATTCAGGAAATAAGCGAAGATGAACTGTTTATCCAATCCTGGAACAGGCTGGAGGAACTTAAGAAACTGGGCACCGGCGCCATCGAAATAAAAAGCGGGTATGGCTTAACGGTAGAAAGCGAATTAAAGATGCTTCGGGTGATCAAACGCATCAGGGAAAAGTCAGTAATTCCTGTAAAGTCAACATTTTTGGGCGCCCACACATTTCCCGCAGAATTTAAAAATGATCACCAGGGATATATTGATAAAATAATCAACGAAATGCTACCTGTAATAGCAGGAGAAAAACTGGCAGACTATATCGATGTTTTCTGTGAAACAGGATTCTATTCTCCGGAAGAAACCGAAGAGATCTGCAGGGCAGGGATGGCCTATGGTCTTAAACCAAAAATACATGCCAATCAGCTCCATGCCTCAGGCGGCGTTCAAACCGGGGTGAAACTTGGTGCTGTGAGTGTCGACCATTTGGAAACTATGGATGAAGATTCGATCTCCTGTCTTTCAGGTTCATCAACAATCGGAACTTTATTACCAAATGCCGCCTTTTTTCTGCGCATGGCATTTCAACCTGCAAGATTATTAATCGAAAAGAATTGTGCAATTGCACTCGCCAGCGATTTCAATCCTGGTTCAGCACCTTCCGGAAATATGAATCTTGTAGTTTCAATGGCATGCATACAAATGAAGATGTTACCCGAGGAAGCTATCAATGCAGCTACGCTGAATGGCGCTCACGCTATGGAGCTCGGAAATGAAGTAGGAAGCATCACTGTCGGAAAAAAAGCTAATCTGATAATTACAAAGCCAATTCCTTCGCTTGCTTATCTGCCTTATGCTTTTGGATCGAACCTTATAGCGCATGTGATCCTGAATGGAGAAATTATTTAGAAGGCCGAAGTAGGCAAGAGGCAAGAGGCAAAAGGCAAGAGGGAACAGCCGGCGTTTGGAGTTCATAGTTCATAGTTCATAGTTCATAGTTAATAGTTCATAGAAGTTAAACGTTGAACGTTCAACGTTTAACTTCTAACCTAGGGTACTGTTACTGTTTCTGTTACTGTTTCTCTCGCTCTTACTCTTTCTCCTGACAATATTGGGTTACCTTTATACTCTGTATGGCTGAAAAAACAAAGAAGAAGGTAAGCCTGGTTTATCATTTCAGAGATAATAAACTCGAAATAGATGCCGGCGACCGTGTTAACAGTCTTACTTTTCTGCGTGATTTTATTTCCCTGATCAGGCCCGGATCAGGCCATCTGGATAAGGCGGAAGCAAATATGCTCACTGTACTCCGTCTTCTGAACGAAGAACCTAATATCAATACAAATTTCCGCCGCTCTGTTCTGATAAATCTGAAAAATACCAATCTTGTTCCCATGCTCACAGATAGTGGAATGGCATTGTCGAGAAGTGTTGGAAAAGAATTGTATTCAAGGCTCAAACATAAATTCATTCCACCCCAAATTGATCAAAGGGATTTTCTATATGTAATAAATGCGGTTTTTTATAAGGACAATGATTATAAATGGGTGGAAAGAGTTTCCCATGAAAGCTGGCGACAGTTTTTCGAAATTCTTGGACTTTCATTTCGCGGGTCTGAGCCGGTGGTTTCAGAACAGGTGATGCTTTCATTGCAGATTTTATCAGCACGCGTAGCACAGTTGGGATGGGAAAAAGAATTGGCTGATCATTTGCCGCCTTCGGTGATTGAATCGGAAAATCCTTTTATGATTCAGCAATATCTGCTGAAAGAAATGAAGGATGTGCTGGAACATGGAAACACGGATGCTATAAATGCAAAAGCAATTGCAGTTGTGGATGCAGTGAATAATTGCAGATCGGCAATCAGGCAGATCAGACAAAATACAATTGATCGCGGCGCCAGTCTGGGTCAGTCATTTATTTTGTTTCAACTGGATCAGAAACTGGAGCGCATGCTATTGCTCATTGATCTGATTGATTCTGATCAGGGTTTTAATATTGAACGTCTTACTGAATATTTCATAAATGTTGTCAGGAATGATAACCGAAGAAACAGTCTGCGCGAATTAATCTCACAGACTACCGGATATCTTGCTTACCAGATTGCGGAACAAAAAGGTAAAAAAGGGAACAGGTATATTACTTCCTCACCGTCAGAGTATAGAAAAATGTTTGCATCGGCGATGTGGGGAGGGATGATCATTTGTTTTGTTGCCGTTTTTAAGAATTTGCTGGGACTTTTAAAAATGGCTCCCTTCTGGCAGGGGTTCGTGTACAGTGTAAATTATAGTTTGGGTTTTATTGTAATCGAAGAAACAAAATCGACACTTGCTACAAAACAACCTGCCTTTACTGCCAGTGCCCTGGCGGGTTCTATGGATTCAAAAAAATCACATAACCCTAATCTCTACAATCTTGCAGTAACCATTTCAAAAATTTCGCGTAGTCAGATAGCATCATTTACCGGGAATCTCATCATCGTTTTTCCCGGTTCCTATTTTCTTGCATGGGCATTCGATAAAATTTTCAAAAAGAAAATTATCGAAGGAAGTACAGCCTACGATCTATTGCAGGCCCAGCATCCATGGGAAAGTCTTTCACTGCTATACGCCTGTAATACCGGTGTATTTCTTTTTCTTAGTGGTATCATCGCGGGATATGTTCAGAATAAAATGAGATACGGAAGGATCGGGGAAAGGATTGTAGGGCATCCCTTTCTCAGGTTTAATTTTTCCCGTGCAAGATTGATAAAAATTGCAGCATACTGGGACGCTCATGCAGGCAGCCTTATCGGAAATATTGCGCTGGGCTTTTTTCTGGGTATGGCTTCTACCGTGGGTAAAATCTTTGGGATTCCTTTTGACATCAGGCATATCACCATTGCCGCAGGCAATGCATCCATTGCCTTATACGGATTGGATTGGGATCATATTTCCAAATCCTATTTAGTTATTGTTTTTGTCGGTATACTGGGAATAGGATTTTTTAATTTCCTTGTAAGTTTTACCCTCGCTTTTTTTGTAGCTGTGCGCTCCCGCGGAATCCGTTTGAATGAATATCCGGAGTTTCTGCAGATCCTCTGGAAATATTTCCGGTCAAATACCCTGGATTTTATCCGCCCGCGTAAAAGAATTTCTCACGATATTCAGGAACAGGAAGCATAAATTCGTTTCCCAAAAGCAAGCCATTGAAATATTTTAAGTTTTACAACCGACAGGATCTGCTGAACCAGACCCGTTTACGACGTTACGAAACCAAGCTTGGAGAAAAACTGAAAGTGATCGGAAATCCCGGATCATGGATAACCGAAATCGAAGCGTCCCCTGCTCGTTATGTACTTTTCGGAATTCCTGAATGTATAGGTGTTTTGGCCAATTATGGTCAGCCAGGTACTGAAAACCTATGGTCATCATTTTTACCTGCCCTGTTGAATGTACAAAGTACCGACCGTTTTACCGGGGAAGAAATGATTCTGGCAGGTCATTTTGAGTTCGGGAATATTCTTGAAGTTATCATGAATAATTCCCGCAGTTCAGATGAGAAAGTAGATGCTTGCCGCCATGCGGTAGCTAATATTATTGATGAAGCCGTTGAGGAATGGGTGAAAGCGATCGTCAACGCCGGAAAGATCCCCGTTGCAGTCGGTGGAGGACATAATAACTGTTATCCTCTCATAAAAGGAACAGCGAAAGCCTTATATAAAAACGGACAAACCAACACATCCAGAATCAATGTGGTAAACCTGGATGCGCATGCTGATTTCCGTATCATGGAGGGAAGGCATAGCGGGAATGGTTTCCGGTATGCTATGGAAGAATCTTTCCTCGGAAAATATGCAATCATCGGTCTTCATGAAAATTACAATCCGCAAAGCATGCTTGATGACCTGTACAGCAATATTAATGTCCAGTATGTTTTTTATGAAGATATCTTCCTGCATGAAAAATTAAATTTCACGCAGGCGATGGCACAGGCATTTGGATTTACTGATGATAATTTTGCCGGTATTGAGCTGGACCTTGATGCCGTTGCCAGAGTGCCTTCAAGTGCATCAACACCCTCCGGAATTTCGGCTATGCATGCCAGGCAGTATATGAATTTTGCGGGGCATCATGCAAAGACCGCCTACTTACACATATGCGAAGGCGCGTATTTTGTAAATGAGGGCCGCGAAGATCTCCTGATCGGGAAATTTGTCGCCTACCTGATCAGTGATTTTGTAAAAGCAGCTCTTTCGTGAGTTCCACGATACACGTTCAACGTTGAACTATTTTACCATTCCCAGCTGATCGAGCATGAATGCGAATTTCAACGCTGTCAGTTTTTGCCTTTCAAACCGGCCTGAAGCCCCGCCATGTCCGGCTCCCATATTACATTTAAAAAGCACAGGTGTTTTTGCGGTATTGTTTTCGCGGATCTTCAATACCCATTTAGCCGGAGAAAAATAAGGTACCTGGGTATCATTTAAACCTCCGGTTGCGAGAATTGCCGGATATGCTGTTGGCTTAACGTTATCATAAGGAGACCAGCTCCGCATGTAATCATAAAATTCCTTATTCCGCGGATCCCCCCATTCATCGTATTCAAGCGTTGTTAGAGGAAGATCCGGGTTGTACATATCGGTTATAACATCCATCCACGGAACCTCTGCTATAATCCCTTTGAATAATTCAGGATGCTGGTTGGTTATAACTCCCATCAGCATGCCACCTGCACTGACCCCATTGGCAAAAGTTTTATCTGCGGAACTGTATTTTTCTTTTTCAAGATAGGCAGCACAATCAGTGAAGTCAGTGAATGTATTCTTCTTTTTCAACTGACGGCCATCCTCATACCAGTAACGTCCCATTTCCTGACCACCACGGATATGCGCAATCGCATAAACAAATCCCCGGTCGAGCAGACTGATTACCGAAGGATCAAATTCTGCATCAGTGCTGGCTCCATAGGATCCGTATGCATAAATAAATAATGGATTAGTGCCATCTTTCCTGAACAGATCTTTTTTGTAAACCAGGGATACAGGAATCTTTGAACCGTCTCCGGCTGGCGCCCAGATCCTTTCGGTTTTGTATAGTTCCGCATTATACCCTCCGCCGACCTTTTCCTGTTTCAATAAAATTTTCTGTTTGCTGCCAAGGTTAAAAGTAAATTCAGAAAAAGGAGTGGTTAGTGAGGAATAACTGTAACGTATACTGTCAGAAATATAGTCATCGGTTGCCTTGCCGAGATCAGCCACATAAGCATTTTCTCCAAAATCGACTTTATAGGAACTATTATCTTTTCTGTTGACAACTGTAATTTCATTTAAACCTTTTACGGTATGTTCAACTACAATGTAGTCTCTGACAATTTCATAAGAATTAAGCAGGGCTGAGTCGCGGTGTGGTATAAAATCTTTCCAGGATGCTAGGCCCGGCGAACTGACCGGAGCAGACGAAATCTTAAAATTCTTTGCTTTATCGTTATTGAAAAAATAAAACTGGTTTCCTTCAACATGATCCGGATAGTACAAGAGATCTTTTTTCCGTGCCTGAATCATAATGGGTGAAGCAGTGGAATCATTTGCGTCGATATACCTGGCTTCTGTTGTATTGGTACTTGCAGAAACAATAAAGATATACCTGGAGTTTTCTGTTTTCATGAGGTCAACACTATAGGTGCTGTCTGATTCAGTAAACAGTAATTGATCGGTAGCCGGATCGCTGCCAAGCCTGTGCTTCCACACTTTATATGGCCGCACAGTATGGTCATTCGTAACATAGTAAATGGTTTTATCGTCATTTGCCCAGGCAAACTCACCTGAAATATTATTCAGCATTTCGGGTGAATAGGATTTTGTCGACAGGTTATAAAACCGCCCACGGCTTTTGCGGTCGCCCGATGTGTCTTCAGCATAAGCCAACCATTGGTTGTTCTTACTTACAGCCCGCCCCCTGATAAGATATAATTCATGACTGCCGGCAAGTTCATTTACATTGAGCATGATCTCTTCTGCTGCTGCAACTGTTTCTTTTTTACGGCAGAACTGCGGATACTGTTTATCCTTTTCATAACGGGTATAGTACCAGTAGCCATTTTTCTTAGTGGGCAACGAAGTATATTCCTGCTCTATCCGGCTCACGAGTTCTCCATAAATTTCTTCCTGAACTTTCTCAGTATGTCTGAGGTAATTTTCAACATATTCATTTTCTTCCCTGAGGTGGCTGATCACAACAGAATCTTCCGGATGGCTCAACCAGGTGTAATAGTCGACTCTCTCAGTTCCATGTTCGCTGAATGTGTCCGCTATTTTTTTTGCTGAAGGCTCAACTGAGTCCTTTGGGGAATTTTCATTGGTTTTACAGGAAAAGCTGCAGAAAAAAACACAGGAAGAAACCAGATATTTTAAAAAGAGACCCGTATTTTTTCTCTGCAAACAGTAATCA
The DNA here is from genome assembly GCA_015654495.1 of Chitinophagales bacterium. Lineage (GTDB taxonomy): Bacteria > Bacteroidota > Bacteroidia > Chitinophagales > Chitinophagaceae > Pollutibacter. The sequence goes on along the minus strand of JAATGW010000087.1, from coordinate 253 downwards.
AAGGACATATAAAAAATTGGTTTATATAAAATCTGAAATATACGATCCTATTATTAATTGCATGAATCATTTTATTCTGTAATTTTCGTCCTTTCCTGTGTGATTCACCTGTATATATAAGTTCCCAGGCTTTGGTTTAAAAGCAATTTCAACCGGTTTCAAATTAATTTTTACACCAGATAATTCGTTCGCCCATGCCAGATTTTCAGGTAAAGAAGAAATCAGAAAAATACGATGCAGTTATTGTAGGTTC
>JAATGW010000362.1 GCA_015654495.1 Chitinophagales bacterium | reverse complement strand
ATATACAACAGGATTTTTCTGAAAAGCCGCTTTGTTTTCGTCAGAAGCAAAACGATAAACCACACCCTGGTAGTTCACGGCTTGTGAAGCCTCTCCTTCCAGAGGCTTCCCTTTAAAATAACTGACCGGATCATATCCTTCAATTGCAAGTGATCCTTTTCCTGTATTTGCATTCTTCTGATAAAGATTCTGAGCCTGTGAAAATCCTGCGTTTGTGAGGGACAAAAGCAATACTGATAATAGAAAAGTTTTCATGTAACTGGTATTTATATTTAATTACTATTTAAAATTACTCAAGGCAATAATTCGGGTTGTCACGATCAAGACAGTTGCCGGATATTTTCCAGACAAAGTTCGGTGCTTCTTCCCGATCAGGTGAATTGTTTTTGTACCGGCATTTCAAAAGATTGTCAAAAAGATAGTCAAAAAATTTCTTCCGTATCCTGAATCAAAATCAGATAAAAGAAATACCGATCATTGTAAACTCTACATCAATTCAGCACACTTTTAATTCAGGTATTGCCTGCGTTTTTTTCGGACAAGTAATTTTCAAAATCACATGGATTATTTATATCAGTATTACTATGGTCAATTGAATACCTTCAAAACAGAATGATTTATTCTTAACTTTATTTTGATTTATCATATTCCCGCAGGCATGATGCTGAATTCCATCTGTGTCAGGAAGACAATTACTATTATAATCCGGATGCAGGAAGTCTTGAGATATTCCCCTTAACTTAACACAAATCACTTCTTTCACAGTCGCAACCTGTTTAACAGTTAAATCACTTTCAGCGTAGTAAATCCAATTCAATCCCGAAATAAATCTGTAGCTTTTATGCAACGATATGTATTGATAAATTAATTAGTGCTTTGGTCGACTGAACTTATAAACACAAAAGAGAAGAAATAATAATCAGGTAATAAACCGGGCATATTGTCAGTGATTGATTATCTCCATTATCAGGATCAGCAATTGTTTTTGGAAATTGCCTTTGATGATTCAGCGTACCTGTAAAACAGATCTTTTAGAAATCTAACCTGAAAGGATTTCCGGATCAAAATAAAAAAGATATCCTTCTCAATATTAAATATTCATTATGGAAAAGATGCGATTAACCGAAGAACGTGACAATAAGTTGCCCTGGAAAAAATGGGGTCCTTATTTAAGTGAAAGGCAGTGGGGCACAGTACGGGAAGACTATAGTGAAAATGGTGACGCCTGGAATTTCTTCACACATGACCAGGCGCGCTCACGTGCATATCGTTGGGGCGAAGATGGGATTGCCGGCATCTCAGATGATAAACAGACGCTGTGTTTTGCACTGGCTCTCTGGAACGGAAATGATCCCATTCTTAAAGAGCGTTATTTCGGTCTCACCAATAGCCAGTGTAATCACGGAGAGGATGTAAAAGAGTATTATTTCTACCTGGATAGTACACCGACGCACTCTTACATGAAACTTCTGTACAAATATCCGCATGCAGCGTTTCCATATAATGATCTTGTGAAAACGAATGGCGAGCGAAACCGGGAGGCGATGGAGTATGAACTGTTGGATACCGGCATCTTTAATGAAGACCGCTATTTCGATGTTTATGTAGAATATGCAAAAGCTGGCCCGGAAGACATATTGGTAAAAATCACTGCAATAAACCGAGGTCCGGATGCGGCTGATTTGCATCTGCTGCCAACATTATGGTTCAGGAATGATTGGTCATTATGGATCGCAGAATCTAACAGATCAGCCACGAAACCTCACCTCAGCCAGATCAAAGCGAAGGAAGGGATAAGTGCTGTGGCTGCAATACATGAGCAACTGGGAGAATTTATATTTTCCTGCGAAGGTGATGTGCCATTGCTGTTTACTGAAAACGTTACAAATCACGAGCGGCTTTTCCCTGGTCAAAAAAACGAAGAGCCTTATGTGAAAGATGGTATTAATGACTTTGTTGTCAATAGTAACCATGCTGCCATAAATCCGGAAAAAAATGGCACAAAAACTTCCGCGCACTATAAATTAAATATTGGTGCTGGTGAGACTTCCACTATCCGGCTTCGGATCAGCAGCAAAGATGCTGAAGCCAATGAAAATCCTTTTGGTAAAGGATTTGACAAAGTTTTTGAGGACAGGTTGAAAGAAGCTGATGAATTCTACCAATCGGTCACTCCGCCATCAGTGGATGGAGACCGGGCTAATGTTATGCGGCAGGCGCTTGCAGGAATGCTCTGGAGCAAACAGTTTTTCTTTTTTGATGGAGACAACTGGCTGGACGAACACAATTCAAACCCGCTGCATAAAGGTTATAGAAATTCCCGTAATTCTGACTGGTATCATATGCTGAATAAGGACGTTATTTCGATGCCGGACAAGTGGGAATACCCCTGGTATGCAGCCTGGGATCTGGCATTTCATACACTTCCCATTTCAATCGTTGACCCGGAATTTGCCAAAAATCAATTAACCCTGATGCTTCGCGGTGCATACCTGCATCCCAATGGCCAGATGCCGGCCTATGAGTGGAATTTCAGTGATGTAAATCCGCCGGTACATGCATGGGCGACCTTGTTTCTCTACCGGACTGACCAGGCATTAAAAGGCGAAGCCGATCTTAATTTTCTTAAATCTGCTTTCAACAAATTACTGCTGAACTTTACCTGGTGGGTAAATCGTAAGGATCGTTTTGGTAAGAATGTATTTGAAGGTGGATTTCTGGGATTAGATAATATAGGCGTCTTCGATCGTTCAGCGCCTCTGCCTACGGGAGGCAATCTCGAACAGGCAGACGGAACAGCATGGATGGCGCTTTTTAGCCAGAACATGCTGGAACTTGCCATAGAACTTGCGGTCAATGACCCCCACTATGAAGACATGGTTTTCAAGTTTATCGAGCACTTTTATTATATCGCGGCGGCCATGAACAGATCCGGAGAGGATGGAATGTGGGACGAGGAAGATGGATTTTATTATGATCTTCTCAGGTTACCTGACGGTAGTGGCCAACGTTTGAAAGTTCGCTCACTGGTGGGGTTATTGCCTATTTGTGCAACTACCGTAACTGAACAATGGCAGCGTGATCGTATTCCGAAGACGATGACTTATATACAGGAACGTATGCGCCGTATGCCTGAACTTCTCAACACCATTCACCCGACAGGTAAGGGGCATCTCGGGGTAGCAGACCGGGGAATTCTTGCCCTTGTGAATCCCGAAAGATTGCGCAGAATTCTTACCAGGATGCTGGATGAAAATGAGTTCCTGGGTCCACACGGGATTCGTTCTATTTCCAAATTTCATGAGCAGAATCCTTTTGTTCTTTATGTGGAAGGTCAGGAATTCAGAGTTGATTATCTGCCGGCAGAATCAAACACAGGAATGTTTGGAGGTAATTCAAACTGGAGAGGCCCCGTTTGGATGCCGATAAATGTGATGATTATAAGAGCGCTGCTGAATTACTATCTGTATTATGGTGACAATTTCAAAATTGAATGCCCGACAGGATCAGGGAAGATGATGAATCTTTTTGAAGTGTCGAATGAAATCTCAAACCGTTTGATCAGCACTTTTACCCTTGATGAGAATGGAAGCAGACCTGTGTTTGGTGGTACAGAAAAATTCCAGACCGACCCCAACTGGCGTGATAATATTCTTTTTTATGAATACTTCCATGGCTACAATGGCGCAGGGCTTGGTGCGAGCCATCAGACGGGCTGGACCGGCGTGGTTGCCAAATTAATTGAGCTTTTTGGAATGATGGATCAGGAAAAAGTATTGGAAGTTGGTAAACAGTCAGCTTTTATTCCCATAGGAGAACAGCTTAGCAAACAAAATGAAGAAGCCAAAGTATACGTCGCTTTATCAAATTAATACCCGGGTATGGATAACCGAAATTTCAGAAATGACCGGCCGCCAGGCGACACTTGATGATATTTCTGATAAGGAGTTAGATAGGCTGGCAGAAATGGGTTTTGACTATATCTGGTTACTTAGTGTATGGTCCACGGGGGATGCCGCACAGAAAATATCCCGTGAAAACAAGGAATGGCTGGCGGAATTTCAGGCCACCCTTTCTGATTTAACAGAGGATGATATCTACGGTTCGGGATTCGCTATCAGGGGATATACCGTACACGAAAAAATTGGTGGTAATGAAGCGCTGAAAAGACTTCGTGAGCGGCTGCGCATGCGCAACCTTAAACTGATTCTCGATTTCGTGCCCAACCATATGGCACCCGACCATACATGGGTGGAGGAACATCCGGAATATTTTATTTCCGGCACAGAAGCAGACCTTTCAAATTCACCGGAGAATTATACCTGTATTAAAAACAGCAAAGGCGATTTAATATGTGCCTATGGCCGTGATCCTTATTTTGCCGGATGGCCTGATACATTACAGATTGACTACTGCAACCCTGCCGCAGCCGAGGCTATGATGAATGAACTTCTTCAGATCTCAGACCTGTGTGATGGCGTAAGATGCGATATGGCGATGCTGGTACTTCCTGACGTATTTGAACACACCTGGGGGAAAAAAGCTCAATCCTTCTGGCCTGTGATCACAAAAAGGATCAGTGAAAAAGTTCCCGGTTTTACTTTCGTTGCAGAAGTGTACTGGGATCTTGAATGGACGCTTCAGCAACAGGGATTTGATTTTGCATATGATAAAAGACTCTACGATCGTTTGCGGAAAGATCATACAAAAGAAATTCGTGAACATTTTTTTGCAGGATTGGATTACCAGGATAAACTTGCGCGGTTTCTTGAAAATCACGATGAACCGCGGGCTGCTTCCACATTCACTGATGAACAACATAAATGCGCAGCAGTAATTACTTTCTTTTCACCCGGACTTCGATTTTTTCACCAGGGACAATTCGAAGGAAGAAAAAAACGCATTTCACCACACCTGGTACGTGGCCCGAAAGAACCTGTTAATGAGAACCTGAAACTTTTTTACAGCAAACTTCTTGCAGCATTAAAAAAGAAAATTTTTCGTGAAGGTAACTGGAACCTGCTGTCATCAATACCTGCCTGGGAAGGCAATAACAGCTGGGAATCTTTTATTGTTTTTGGCTGGAAGGGAGCAGACGGCGAAATGGCTCTTGTTGTCATTAACTATTCACCACATTCAGCACAATGTTATGTTCACCTGCAATTTCCGGAACTTGCTGGTAAGCAGTGGCAATTCAAAGACCTTCTGAGTGAAGCAAGCTATGACCGGTCAGGAGATGATCTTGTTTCCCGGGGGCTGTACCTGGATATGCCTGAATGGAGCTATCATGTTTTTGAAATAGTAAATCTGTAGCGCTGACGCACGGTTAGAAATCCCTGCAATTAAATGTGATTGCTTCATTCACCACTTACAAATTCAAAACTTATTGTCTTATAAAAATTCATTAATGGATCATCGGGAAATTCTTCCCGATTGTTTTCTCTGCCTGCAATTCGTTTCGCCGGACGGGGGTTTTGAGCTGGATTCCAGATCGCTTAGTGGAAGAAAATAAGCACAAGGGCAGTCCGGATTTTTTGATGTCAAGAAAATATTAATTGAATAATGGAAGAAAATACCGGGCACAGTTTTCCGTGGTCAAAATTCCTGGCTGAGTTAGCTGGCACAGCTATTCTGTTACTGATAGGTCTTTCCCTTGTCATTTTTATGTTTGGATCCGGAAGCCCGATGGAAAATTTTATTCCTCATCGAAAGCTTCGTCAGTTGATAACCGGCTTCCTTTTTGGTGGAACCGGGGCGCTGATAGCCATTTCCCCATTAGGCAGAGCCAGTGGTGCGCATCTTAACCCGGTTGTTACCATGGCATTCTGGCTTTTTAATAAAATCGAAATTAAGGTTGCCTTTGTGTATGTAGCAGCGCAATTGATGGGCGCAGTCATCGGCGTGTTACCTCTTTTGGCCTGGGGAAGTTTAGGAAGGAGCATATCCTTTGCTATAACGGAACCAGGAGTCGGCTATTCAACGCAGACAGCATTAATTGGAGAAATACTCACCACCTTTACGATGGTATCGCTACTGATTTTATTCCTGGCGTTTAAAAGGATCCGTTCATACACACCTTTACTTTTTCCATTTCTTTATGCCATCATGGTTCCACTGGAAGCCGATATATCAGGAATCAGTACAAATCCGGCCCGTTCTTTTGGACCATCAGTCGTATCAGGGGTCTGGAATGCATGGTGGATTTATTGGGCAGGACCATTTGCAGGAGCATTATTAGCATGCCGGCTTTGCAGCAGACTGGCAAGGCAAATCACATCAGCCAAACTCTATCATTTTGATGGTGACGGAGATAAATTATTCAGAAAGAAAAAATCACTTCCGCCATCAAACGATTTGCAGATATCAGAATAGAAGCCGGCAGAGTGAAAAAATCAATGGACATATTTGCAGATAAACAATAAACCATGATGCTGCTGAAAAAAATTCGGCACCTGAAAATTCTGAAGATCAATTCGAACTACTTATACGCACAGCTTCGTTCAACTCATTCTCTTTAATAATATCATGTACATATTTGAGATAGATCCCCAGGCCGAAATCACCAAAATCACTTTCTGCAATAAAAATACCGAGCGGAACCTGTGCGAAATCGATACCTGATCTGTAAATCGGTCCTCCTGAAATGCCACTCAGGATCTGTTGATTATTTTCAAAATAGAATTTAAAGATGGCAGGATTGCTGCGGTGATTTCGCGGATTGATCGCACTCACATTGTACAGTTTCGAGCGGCTCCCACAATAACCTACCGCATGTAACAGGGCATCTCTTCCGATATTAACCGATGTATCCAGGTTTGTAAACGGTGATGCATTTTCGAAAATAAAATCCAGGTTGTGATTGGCAGTGTCCAGCTTAAGGATGGCAAGATCAAGAAGACTGTCTCCCTTCCCGAATGTTTCGTAAAGCAGATCTCCAGTTAATGAATCGAGAAGCGGGATATGAAAAACTGATTTCAGATGCGAGGATGCATAACCGAAACGAAGGAATTTATATGAATTTTTGAGAACAGATTTCGGCCAGTAAGCTTCAAACTGCTTTGGCGTTTTTGTAAGAACATGCAATGCAGTAACCAGGTAATAACAGGACGCAGTGCGGAATACAAATCCGCTTCCCTGGCAGCTGGTAACTGAAAGATCATTTGTCGGATAAAGCATCAGTACCTGGTGTTCAGCATTATCCTGTGCATGGGTATGGAAAAAGATATGCAGCATTAAAATAGTGAAAACCGCCTTCATATTTTACCATAGAGATATTCCCGCCGATATTCCATAAAAAAATAAAAGGCAACTTTTTTGCAAATATCCGGAAGCTGGTAACGGAAGGATTTCAGCATACTATCTCCCGATCACCTGTCCTGCGGAATATAAATATCGAAAGTGGCACCTTTATTCAACTCACCCCTTGCAAAAATGAACCCATCGTGATTGCCGATAATTTTCCGGACTATGGCAAGGCCGATGCCGGTACCGGGATATTCATTTTTCCCATATAACCGTTCGAATACTTCAAAAATCTGGTCACCGTATTTTGGATCAAAGCCAATGCCATTATCTGCTATACTTATATGGCAATACAACTTAAATTGAGAAAGTTTTCCTGGTGTCAATGAGGGATTTTCTTCTTCCAGCTGATTTCCTTCTAAAATTTTGCTGCGGATGGTAATGTGTGGGGATTTCCCGACGCTCGAAAATTTGAGCGCATTACCAATTAAATTAATCATCACCTGCTGGAACTGAGTAGCATTGATTTTAACGAGGCATAAATCTTTTGAATCTATTACCGCTTCCTTTTCCCTGATGATTTCACCCAATTCGGAGATTGCAGCTGTCACCACATCCTGCAGGTTGACTATTTCAAATACACGCTCAGCCACACTGGCCTGCGAATAAATCAGAAGATCCTGAATAAGGGTTTGCATTTGCAGTGCCGACTGACGTATACGGTTGAAAAAATCCTTACCACTATCTGATAATCTGTCCAGTTCTTTTTCAAGAATTCTGTTTGCGAAAATCTGTATTTTTCTCAAAGGCTCCTGCAGGTCATGACTAGATATATGGGTAAAAGATTCCAGTTCCTTATTAACCTGAAGTAAATCTTCGTTTTTTTCTTCGAGTATTTTATTATTTTCCAGTAGTTGTTCCTCAACTTTTATCCTCTCCAGCTCCATTTCAGCTCTTTTTGCAACAATTTTCAGAATGGAAGAAACACTAACAGGATCGTCTATCTTCTTTTCATGCATGACCGCGATCAGTCCTATAGCAGTTCCCATCGGATCAAAGAGAGGATATCCTATATAACCTTCCACCCTATAGGTTAACAGTGTTTTACTATCCGGAAAAAGGATCCTGCAATTTTCCGGATAGCTACATAGTACACCGCGGGTGATTTCAGCGCAGGGCCCATCGCTCAGCGGGTAAATAATATTTTCAGAAAGCGAACCAAAAACGGTCATTGCAATTGTAGAAACAGCAAATTCGTTTTCCCTGACTGGAATAATTTTAGCAACCAGAACGTAGTCTAATTTTATCAGATCTGCTATATAAAGTACAAGTGAATTAAAAAATTCGAGATGCGCTTCATTAGCAGAAAACCGTTCCGAAAATTCAGTCAGGAACCTTCGGTTATACATGCTAAGCGCAATCTCCTGGTTTTTTTGCTGTAACTCCTCGTTCGCTTCATTCAATGCTAAAGTACGTTCACTTATTCTACCTTCCAGTTCCTGTTGAAATTCCTTTTCCTTTTTTCTGAAAGAAATTTCTTCGGTAATATCTTCAATTGCAAGGAGGAGCAATTTTTCTTCGTCTGCACCAGTTACTATACGCGAAGCATTCAGGAGAAGTATTTTGCTGCCAATAGCCGGAAAGTCTGCCCTCACTTCAAAACCAGTCATTGGTTTTCCTTTATTTAGAATCAACTGCAACAGTTTTTTAAATGAAGAAATATTCCATTCTTTATTCCCAAGCTCGTAAATTAAAATGCCCTCAACTTCGCTTTTTGTAAAGCGGAAAAAAGAACAGAAGGCATTGTTGACTGACTTAATACGAAGACTTTTATCCAGTACAAGTAAAGGGGTTCTGACGGTTGTTATGATTGCTTCTGCAAAATCCCGGGCCAGGACAATCTGCTTATTGAGCCCTACGAGTTCCTGGTTGACGACAGTGAGTTCTTCATTCGTATTTTGCAAGTCTTCCTTACTGGTTTCCAATTCATCATTCAGGCTTTGCAATTCTTCACCCCTGCTCAGCAGTTCCTCATTGGCACTCTGCAGATCTCTATTGGCTGTTTCCTGGTACTCTGTGATAGTACGCATATCTTCCCTGGTTTGCACAAACTCACTTTCTAATTGGTGTATACGCAATACATATTTGTTCCTCCTGGTGTGTTGGGAGCCGTTGTTTTCATTGATGCGCTCGGTCAGTTCACTATCCACTATCATTTCATGAAACAGTACAAGAAAATGAGGTTCAGCCAGATTTTCCAACGGAATAGCCTCTATTGAAACCAGCCGGTGTATTCCATTTTCGTGTAAGGGGATATCGTTTTTTACACCAGTGCTGTTTATTTTTTTTGCTTTATGAAGGATATTTCTCAATTCAAAAGCCAGACCGGTTTTGGCCATCGCTGATAGATTGTATATCGGCTTCCCTTCTGCCGGCGATAAATAAAGGCTTGTATTTCCACGGAAAAAAATAATGTCCATAGAATCATTAACAATAACTCCGGGCGATGAAAATCGTTTAAGTATGAGATCATCAATGATTTTCCTGAAACCCGGCGCAGGATTCTCTCTTACCGGAAGATGTAAATCTTTATCCCGCTGGGTTTTGGCAGGTACTACATCTGTTGCTACACTTACTATATCGCCGGTACGGGTGAATATTTTATGTTCATAGTTGAACACTTTAAGAATATGGTCGACACTATGAATAGACTCGGTGTGACCCAATAGTAAAAAACCCTTTTCTTTTAATGCAAAATGAAAACTGGTTAAAGCTTTTTTCTGCAGATAAGGTTCCATGTAGATCAATACGTTTCGGCAGCAGATCAGATCCATTTTAATGAATGGCGGATCTTTTAAAAAATCATGTCGTGCAAACACACATATTTCCCGTATTTTCTTACTAATTACATAATTCCCATTTGACACCGAGAAGAACAGATCCAGTCTGCGCTGGCTTATATTCCGTACTTCAACCTTTTTATATATGCCGGACCTTGCTTTCTGAAGAGAGGGTTCACTGATATCAGTTGCGAAAATTTTAATGTTATTGGTTTTTTCACCGGCGATTTCTTTGATACACATCGCGATGGAATAAACTTCCTGGCCTGTGCTGCATCCTGCGACCCAAATCCTGAGAGCTTCATCCGGGTCTTTAATACTCATGATATGCGGAAGCACGGAGGAACATAGATAATCAAATGTTTTTTCGTCACGGAAAAATGATGTAACCGGAATTAGCAATGATTGAAACAGATAATTCTGTTCTGTTGAATGGCTTTGCAAAAGAGTCAGATAATCGGATTCCGTTTCAGTTTTAGTCGAAGCCATTCTACGCTTTATCCTCCTGCGTATCGTACTTTGTTTATAATAAGTAAAATCAGTGCCCTTCAACAAGCGTAAAAATTCCAGTATTTTAACAACAGGAGCTTTGGGCTCCCGAGCAGGGTGACGTGCAACATCGGTTTCAGCTTTCACTTCCTGCAATAATTCAACTATTTTAAGGGGAATCAATTCAGGGGGAAGAATAAAGTCAACAACACCAGCAAGTTTCGCACTCTGCGGCATACCCTCAAAAGTTGCCGACTCCTCATCCTGCGCAAAGGTGATTCCGCCATGGTCCTTTATAGCCTTCAGCCCTTTTGTTCCATCGGATGCAGATCCGGATAAAACCACACCGATTGAATGTGCCCGGTGGACTTCGGCAAGTGAGTTGAAAAAGACATCAATGGGCATATGAAGATTCAATTTGCTCTTAGGGGGGCGAGGACTAAGTTCCAGAACACCGTCGTTCGCGAGCAGCATTTTATTGCTTGGAATAATGTAAATATGATCAGGTTTTACCTTTATGTCATCAGAGATTTCCAGCACAGGAATCTTCGTCACTTTTTGTAAAAGGTCAGGCAGCATGCTTTCGTGTGTGGGATCCAAATGCTGAACCAGTACAAATGCAATCCCGGAATTTTCGGGAATAGCCTTGATCAGTTTTTTAAAAGCATTCAGTCCTCCGGCCGAAGCCCCAATACCTACAACTGGAAATAGATTGGAAGATAAAATCGGTTTAGTGTCTTTCTTATTTTTCATTGATCTTCTTTGGCGTAAGCGCACAAAGTTTAATTAGGGGGTGGGACTATAATCTTCCTGAGAATAATTGGAAACAACTAACTAAGCTATTTACGTGAAAGATTTGACATACGCGGTTCTAATTGTTATATAATTCCCACTTTTCGATCTTTTGTACAAAATCCGATCGTTTAAAGCAAAGATTTAACAAAGATCGGCTAATTATGTCGCCTTAAATTCACGTTGCCCGCCGGCTCTGATTTAAATCATCTTTTATTGCGACAGTAAATCTTAAGTCCTTTTACCGAAACCATGGTTTGTAAAAAACCGGAAATTGACGGTCAGAAATTTGTGATAAAATTTTGTACAATATCGAACCTGTCATTGTTAGTGGACACGGTTACAAAACGTCAGGGCACACAAATTGTTCAATCTGATTTGAACCCGGATGAAATAAATGAACAGATAACGGAGAAAAGTTCTTTACGAACATTCAAAATTATTCAGGCAAAATGATCTGTTTATAAACATGATGATACTGAGAAGGTCCTATGATTCAAAAAATAAAGCGATCGTTGTCAAAGTTAATTTCCCCGAAAAATTAATTCATGATTGGTTGAAAGCTTTTTCATGCCTGATCAGCAAAACCGCAAAAGAAATCATAGTAAAATTGCACTACCAGCTAAAATATAAAGAAATATTTCCTCTTTCGTGCCAGCCCATTTTTTTTATCATCGGACTGGTCATGGTCTCCGTAAAAGAAATTGTAAAGTTTCTCCAGCTGAAGGAAGGTCCATAATCTACTGAACCTATTATGCGATTT
>JAATGW010000568.1 GCA_015654495.1 Chitinophagales bacterium | reverse complement strand
ACTTTAGCGTCGCGCTAATAGTGAGACTGCCTACTGCCTGAAAGAGCAAGAGAAAGAGGAAGAAGCGAGAAACAGAAACAGAAAACAGAAACAGTACTTAGGCATCAAATCTCCAAACGCCGGCTGTTAACTTCTGCCTACCGTCTACTGCCTACTGCCTCCTTCCCCAATATTTTTGTATGTTTATTCCCACAACCAATGCTGCCAGCATGAATAAATACAATTCCGCATCCCGATGGTACCGGATGATTCCCATGGCTTTTATAACTTATAGCCTGGCCTACCTTGACCGCGCGAATTTCAGTTTCGGAGTTGCCGGAGGAATGGCAAAAGATCTGAATATTACTGCCCCGGTTTCATCATTACTCGGCTCCTTGTTTTTCCTGGGTTATTTCTTTTTTCAGATTCCGGGTGCCGCTTATGCAGCAAATAAGAGCGCGAAAAAACTGATCTTCTGGTCCCTGATCAGTTGGGGTGCATTGGCCACAGCAACAGGTCTTACTTCCAATATAAACCTCCTGATTATTATCCGGTTTATGTTAGGTGTGGTGGAAAGCGCGGTTATGCCGGCTATGCTGATCCTGTTAAGCCGTTGGTTTACAAAAAATGAAAGGTCAAGAGCTAACACATTTCTTATCCTGGGAAATCCTGTAACCATTCTGTGGATGTCTGTTTTATCAGGTTATCTTATCGATGCTGTAGGCTGGCGCGGCATGTTTATTCTTGAAGGTCTGCCGGCAATTATCTGGGCATTTTGCTGGTGGCGCTGGATAGCTGATGAACCGGCGAAAGCAGACTGGCTTCCTGAAAAAGAAAAGCAGGACCTGGCAGCGCAACTAAAAAAGGAACAGGAAAATATAAAGCCGGTCAGAAATTATCTTACTGCATTTCGTTCCCCGACAGTCATCCTGTTAAGTCTGCAATATGCCCTTTGGAGTATCGGTGTTTATGGATTTGTAATGTGGCTGCCTTCGATGATCAGATCAGCACCCGATATGGATATCATAAAAACAGGCTGGCTTTCTGCTATACCCTATGTTTTCGCAGTGGCAGCCATGCTTGGTGCAGCCTGGCTTTCAGACAAGCGCCAGCAAAGAAAGATCTTTGTGTGGCCCCTGCTTATCATAGGCGCTGTTGCTTTTTATTGTTCCTATCTGGTGGGAGCTGATAATTTCTGGCTCTCATTTGTTTTACTGGTGATTGCAGGTGCAGCGATGTATGCGCCCTATGGTCCGTTTTTCGCCATTATAACAGAAATTCTTCCCAGAAATGTTTCAGGTGTTTCCATGGCTTTGATCAACAGCTTTGGAGCACTCGGATCATTTGCAGGATCATATGTGGTTGGCTATCTCAATGGTACAACCGGAAATTTCGGAGCATCTTATTTATTCATGGCCGGATCTCTTTTGATAAGTGCCATTGTAACACTGATCGCGCTTCGCAAACCTGCGGAAAACAACCCCATAACAATAAGGCCGGCAGTTGAAATCTGATTAAGTTTCAGGCGGCTCCAACAGCCTGCGAAGTTGGTTTTCTTTTAAGAATAAATGCACAGATCAGAGACACGAGTAAACCGACGGGAAGTATTTCCGCATAAGTCATCATCGCATTGAAAAATGGATTTTTGTACATTTCTCCGAATGATTTCATTTTGGCGGCTTCCGCATCAATAGCAGCCTGACTTGCATGCGCTAACCTCATTTTTTCAATTTCCATGGCAGTATATTTTTCCAGGTAATCGGGAATAAAATTATAGAAACTGAAGAGCCAGGCAAGAACATAAATTGTGGATGCTATCAACGTTATATATAATCCGATCCGGAATGCTTTTCCAAAACTGATTACTCCGCCGGATTGCTGATCCCGGTATTTTTTTACCGCAACAAAAATCATAGAGAAGGCCAGAAGCATGGACGCATATCCATAGAACATGCCGTTTTCAAGGCCTCCCGGGCTCTTTACACTAACGATAACTACAATCCAGAGGCCGACAATCAGACCTGCAATTATACCATGAACTAACACTATTTTTTTCATACTGATTATTTTGATGGCAAAATAGGGCTGCAGGTGTTTTTCCGGCTCATACTTTGGTATGATTTCAACAACCGGGGTTTAAAATCCGACTTTGGAATGATGTATTCATGGTATAATCCGAAGCGTTTTCGCCTTCTCAATCGCCTGGGTTCGCCTTTTAACGTCAAGTTTTTCAAACAGGCTTGAACTATGGGTTTTGATTGTTGACAATGAAAGAAATAATTTTGAGGCGATTTCCTGGTTACTCAAACCCTGCGCAATCAATTCAAGCACTTCCAGCTCTCTTTTACTGATATTTAGTTTTTGAATTTCAATATCATTCTGAACAAATTCACCTGTCCGATCTATATAGACCAGCTTTTCCTCAACTACGGTTTTTATTTTAGGCCTTGTCAGTTTTGCTGCCAGCCAGATTCCCAAACCGGTAAAGATCAGGGCAATAAGTCCGACATAAATTTCCACTGAGTAGTCCATAATAAAAACCTTCAGCTCGAGGAATCTCAGTAAAAACATAAGTGCTGCCAGGGAAAAACCATAGACCAGGATCGATTTGTATTTTTTCAAAAATGCCGTCATATGATTACCGGGGCAAAATAGCGATTATCCGCATCAGCAACAACCGTTCAATCTTAAATCAGATACTTAACTTTCCGCATGAATGAGACCCGGATTGCTGATACTGAAAACAGGACGGATAGCTTGCTTATTCTCCGGAATGTGACCGTAAGATTGTATGGAAAAACAATCCTTGACAATATCTCCATGGATATCCGGGAAGGGGAACATTGGGCGATAGTCGGAGAAACAGGCTCGGGGAAAACCAGTCTGCTTAAAATGCTTGCCGGACAAATGGTAGTCAGTTCCGGAAAATTCAACACCGGAAATCTGTCAGCATCTAATTCATCAGATAGTGCGGAACAATGGTATTCTAAAGTGGCTTTTGCAGGGCTTAAGCATGGTTTCAGATCAACAGATGGTGTAACCGGTTTTTATT
>JAATGW010000575.1 GCA_015654495.1 Chitinophagales bacterium | reverse complement strand
CGCATGCCATCTTTGCCAGTCTGGAAAACTGCCTGCAACTTCCAGCCATTTTTCAAATATCGGCCGGGTACTGCGTACTGAAAGCATATAATTAAAATGAGCCTTCAGTTCTTCTCCGGATCTTTCTTCGGCGTAAAATTCTTTACCTGATTCCCAGCCTTTATACAAATTGATGCAGACCGGGTCTGTTGTATTAGGAACGAGCATGAGCGGCAGGACCCCACTTTCCCAGCATACCCAATATTCATCTTCAGTCTTGTTTCTGTCGCACAGAACAAACCCCCCCGTTGTAATATTTCCACCAAATTTTTTAAGCTCATTAAACAGTTCCGCAGCAACAGCCCCGAGATCGTCACTTTTATGCATGGCCATTGTTCTTGCACGAACTCTTTCCAATGCTAATTGAATTTGTGATTCTTTTGCCTGCGCTTCTGCTTTTTGCAAATCAAGGAATCGGGTATAGGTTCGTTCAAATTCAATTGCAAAGCGAAGAAGAATTTTCTTTTCATCTTCTCTGAGCAGCCGTCTGATCATTATACCGAAACAACCATGCTTCATAAATGCTTCTGCATAGTATAATCCTTCCTGGAAAAAAGCAGGTTTCATTTCCGGAACACCACTTAATAATTCGCTCCAGGTATCAAAATAATCTTTCACTCCGGTAGCAGGTACGGTGTATATATGCAGAGGTTCACCACTTCCCCAGGCCCGTAAGCATTCTGCTGTATATGGTTCTGTTCTGTCAAGATCATATACTACAGAACTGCTTTTTGAAACGGTTGAACCGTTTTCCATTTCAGTCCAGGTGGTCCAGAATAAATGTTTTTCATTTTCCACATCGGGTAGCCATACAAAAGAAAGTGCTGATTCGATTCCAAGTAGCAAAAGTTGTTCATGAAATACTATTGATGTAATATCCAGTTCAGACGAATGCTGCATGAGCATACTATGGGTACGGGTGCGTTCCAGTGCAGCTTCAATCTGTGCTTCTCTTGCCTGCGCTTCCGCTTTTTGCAGATCGAGGAAGCGGATATAGGCCTGTTCAAATACTTTTGCAAAACGTTTTAATATAAGAGCACCGGATTCAGCGAGGGGTTTCCCGGAATAATTGGTTATCTGTACTCCCGTATTTTTTGCAAATGCAATGGAAACCACTGCCGCTTCGGCATTTAAAATGAATTGCTTTCTTTCTTTACTCAGGAATTTAAAATCGGTATCTCTAAAAGCGTATTCGAACCATTCATTTTTTTCTTCAAAAGAATAGTACTTAGCAGAATAATCTGCTCCGCTTTCACGGGCGGCGATCAGGTCTTTTGTAAAAGACAAGTCCGTATATGGCATGTGAAAACTTGCTACACGTTTTTGAGCATCGCTTGCAACCCAGTAGTGATAATCTCTTGCTCCTTCGTCGAAAATGGCAATATTGACCGAATCAACCTGGAAATCCAGCTCTTTCAACCGCTCAAACAACGTGTTCGCAACTTCCTGCAGTTCCTCGCTTTTATGCATTGCAAGCGACCGGGAACGCAATTTTTCCAGAGCTGCTTCGATCTGTGATTCTCTTGCCTGAGTTTCTGCTTTTTGAAGGTCGAGGAAACGGGTATAAGCCTGATCAAAAACTCTTGCAAAACGCTTAATGATATCAATTTCATTTTCAGATAAAACCTTCCCTTCAAAATCATTGATATTAAACACAGCATTCTTCACCGCCACCATGGAAATTGTATATGAAGGGCTTTCGAATATCATACGTTTTATATCCCCGGGTAAATGCCTGAATTCAACAGTGTGTTCAATCACATATTCATAAAATGAGTCCTTTTCTTCTTTCGAATAATGGCCAACAAAAAAATCCAATCGCTTTTCAAGGGCGTTGTTTAAATCATTGGGTATTTTATTATCAAAATACGGGAGACGATAATTGGTAATGACCAGGCCAGCTTCATTCTCTCCGCATACAAAACAATTCAGGTCTTTTGAACCATCAATATAAATGGCGATGCCGACCGCTGTAGCAGGTATCTGCAGTTCTTTTAATTTTTCGTAAAGAATAGCTACAACCTCATTTAGCTCATCACTTTTGTGCATGGCTAACGAACGTGAACGTACTTTTTCCAGAGCTGCTTCAATCTTTGCTTCATGTGCCTGCGTTTCGGCTTTCTGTAAATCCCGGTATCGGCGGAAAGTTTGATGAAATACTGCCGTAAATCGTTTCATCACCTGCTGGTCTTCCCTCGAATGTGGTTGCATGGAGAAAGTCCAGATGGCACCTTCATTAAAAAAATATCCCTGGAAATCCATATCCGGCATTTCCAGTATGGGTTGAGATAAATAATTGGGTGTATTGTTAAGAATGTTTATATAATCCTGTTTTTCTCCGCCAGCGAGAAAATAGTGTTGGAAATCAGACCGGGCTTTCCAGGTGTCATATATCAGCTGCCATAATTTATGTGCATTCATGTCGAATGTGCCAGCCGATTTCATTTTCTTTCCATCGTCCACATTCGTTACCGACCACACTTCCTGTGTTTTATTTTCATCGATGATGGCAATGCCGCAACGAATATTTTCTATACCCAACCTGTCCAGTTCAGTAAACAGGGTCACCACGGCAGTGCTAACATCATCGCTGCTGTGCATGGCCATTGTTTTGCTCCTTACTTTTTCCAGCGCAGCTTCAATCTTTGCCTCTCTTGCCTGTGCTTCCGCTTTTTCCAAATCAAGAAAGCGTATATAAGCCTGTTCAAAAACTTTTGAGAATCTTTTCAGGATATCAACTTCTGCATCAGTTAATAATTTTTGCCGGTGAAAATGAATACCGATCATCGAATTTTTTCCGAAAGCCACCATCTGCGTGAGGAATTCCTGGTCCAAAATCCAGTTCTTTAACTCAGGTGCCAGGTGTTTGAAATCAGTTTGTTCAAATGCATACCTGAACCATTGATTTTTTTCTTCAGTAGGATAGGTTACTGAAAGAAATTCAATGCCGCTTTCTTTTGCCGTCCAGATGTCTTTAATCGGAGGAGCTTCATTGTAGGGTAAACTAAACCGGCTCGGGTAGGTTTGATTACTGTCTGCCAGCCAGATATCTGAATCCTTTGATCCTTCTGCGAAAGTGACAATAAAACTGGCACCGTCAATTGAAAAGTCAAGTTCCTGTAATTTTTGAAATACTACCGCAACAACCTCCTTCAGGTCTTCACTATTATGCATGGCTAATGAAGAGGACCGGACCTTCTCCATTGCGGCTTCAATTTTTGCCTCCCTTGCCTGTTCTTCCAGTTTCTGCAGATCAAGGAAGCGCTGGTACAGTCTTACAAATTCAGTATTGAATCTTAATAATATTGATTGCTCTTCTTCGGTTGCAGGCCGGAAATGATCATATCAGAGATGACCAAATTTTGAAGAAGCAATGGTTGCATATATCCCATCCGGAAAATCTTCGGGAAAAATTTTTGCACCTTCAGGCAATGCAGAATAAATTTCTTTATACACTTCAAATACATCAGCAACCTGTTCTATCGGCTCATACATT
>JAATGW010000756.1 GCA_015654495.1 Chitinophagales bacterium | reverse complement strand
CTTCAGCGATAAAAAAGAAGTTCGCAAACAGTTGAAAGATTTGATGGATGACACTTATGAAACTGATGGTGAAAACTATGGTGACAAGAGACCGAAACTGTTTGGAAATTCATTCAAGGCTTCAGGTAATATAGGTGTTGGTGTTGCTTTCAAAGTGAGCAAGAAAATCAATATCGCAATTGAAGATAAACACACATTTGTTTCCGATGACTTACTTGACGGTCAGCGCTGGCAGGAACATGCATTTGGCGATGCAGTGCTTACCCGCAGCTTCGACAGCTATAACCTAATGAGTGTTGGTCTTAATTATAATATCGGTGGAAAAGCTGTTGAACCACTCTACTGGCTCAATCCACTCGCTTTTGCATACAGTGAGCTGAATGCACCAAAGCGCATGAAGATACCAAAACCGGTTCTGGATGATGCTGATGGCGATGGTGTAACAGACCAGTTCGATAATGAACCAAACACTCCCGCAGGCGCTCCTGTTGATACACATGGTGTGAGCAAGGATACTGATGGTGATGGTGTTCCTGACTTTAAAGACAAACAACTGATCACTCCAACTGAGTGCCAGCCGGTTGATGCTGATGGTGTTGGTAAATGCCCGGATCCTGCTTGTTGCACTGATATAGCCAACAAATGGAGGGAGGCAAATGCATGTGCAATCGGAGATCTTCCAAGTCTTTCTTTCAAAGGAAATTCTGCCAAGATCAGCAAAGACGCCGAAGCAGTTCTGGCCACAGTTGCTGAAAAAATGCGGAATAACCCGAATTGTAAGGTAGTTGTTACCGGTTACGGTGAACCAAGCAAATCAAGTCAGCAGCTGAGCTGGGATCGTGTAAATTCAATCATTAACTATATGGTTGACAAACAAGGTGTCAGTTCTGAAAGGTTTGTGTTCAGGTATGGTGTTCAGGAAGGAGATCCTAATACCGTTGACCTGAGAGCAGCTGGTGAAGGTGACGAAGGTCCGAATACGGTTCCTGCTCCGCATCCTAACCTCAGAAGGAGATAATAGAATCCGGAATTATATTTATTTGAAACAGACCCTCCAACCGGAGGGTCTGTTTTTTACCAGTTTATTAACGCAACTCCAGCCACCGCAGGCTTATTTTTATTTCCTTAAATGGTAAAAAAGGCTATTTTTGCCCGCTTTTATGAAGAGTAGGTTCATTTTTCTCCTGGTATCCGCATTCCTGTTTTCTGCATGTTCCAAGTACAATAAGGTGCTGAAGAGCAAAGACTACGACTATAAACTTCGTATGGCGGAGCAGTACTATGTTAAGAAAAGTTATCGAAAGGCCCTGACCCTGTACGAAGAGCTGTTTCCCATATTTAAAGGAACTCCGCAGTTTGAAGATCTGTATTACAAATACGCTTATTGTAATTACTATCTTAAAGATTACGAAGTAGCTGAAAACCTTTTCAAGAGCTTCCTGGAGACTTTTTCCAATAGCCCTAAAGCCGAGGAAATCGAGTTCATGGAGGCTTTTAGCTATTTTAGACAGTCACCCAAGCTCGAACTGGATCAGACCAATACTGTCAGGGCAATGGGGATGATGCAGATTTTTATAAATTCCCATCCCGGATCGGCAAAAACCAAGGAAGCTGAAGAGATTGTGGCGGCCTGTGTAAAGAAGCTTGAGGCTAAGGAACTATCCAGCGCCCATCTTTATTATAATCTGGGGCATTACCGGGCTGCGGCGCTGGCTTATACAACATTAAGTAATAATTATCCGGAATCTCCTAAATCGGACGATTACAAACTAATGATTATCAGGTCTTACTATAAGTTTGCCAGTCTGAGTTATGATGAAAAGAAACCTGCCAGGTATGAAAAAGTAATCCAGGAAGTGCAGGATTTTCAGGATCGGTTCCCCGAAAGTAAATTATTGAAGGATGCCGAACGTTATTTAACTTTGTCGCAAAATAATATTAAAGAACTAACCAAATGAGCAGATTACGCAGACAGATCGGAAACAGCCTCAGTAATGTGGTTGATACGAAAAACATCAATCAGATCAGGAGCAAAACCGGAAATCTGTATGAATCTATTGCAATCATTTCCAAAAGGGCTAATCAGATCAATATCGCTCTGAAGGAAGAATTGCATAATAAACTGGAAGAATTTGCCAGCCATACAGATAGCCTGGAAGAAATTCATGAGAATAAAGAGCAGATCGAAATCTCCAAAGCATATGAAAAAATGCCTAATCCGGCATTGCTTTCAACCGCAGAATTTCTGGAAGATAAAGTCTACTACCGTAAAAACGAAGAAGACCTCTTCAGTTAATATTGATTTACTAAGATATTTTTGGAAAGCGACAATGGAAAAATTGTCGCTTTTTTAGTATTTGCCGGTGTATTTTCGTAATCTCTAATGCCTGAACATAAATATGCTGAAGGGGAAAAAAATACTGATTGGAGTGACCGGCAGCATCGCTGCTTATAAAATTGCATTACTTGTCAGGCTTCTTATAAAGAATGGGGCCGAAGTGAAAGTAGTAATGACTAAGGCTGCTGCTGAATTTATAACGCCCCTTACCCTGGCAACTCTGTCCCGCAATCCCGTAAGCATTGATCTGGCTTCTGATTCAGGTAATTGGGAAAACCATGTAATGCTTGGGCGCTGGGCTGATCTGATGGTTATCGCTCCTTTGAGTTGCAATACACTTGCAAAGATGGCGACAGGCTTTTGTGATAACCTATTGATGGCTGTATACCTCTCTGCGACAACTCCGGTATATGTGGCTCCTGCAATGGATGAAGACATGTGGAAGCATGAATCGGTAAAGAAAAACCTCCAGATTATTGAATCATACGGAAACAAAATTATACCTGTTAATGCCGGGGAACTTGCTAGCGGTTTGGTAGGCGAAGGTCGAATGGCCGAACCGGAGCAGATCCTGGAAACGATGAAAAAGGTTTTGATCCCTGTAACCGAGTTGACCGGAAAAAAAATTCTGGTAACTGCGGGGCCAACTTATGAAGCCATTGATCCGGTAAGGTTTATAGGGAATCATTCGAGCGGAAAAATGGGAATAGAAATTGCGAAAGTACTAAAGACAAAAGGTGCTGAAGTTAACCTGGTTCTTGGGCCTGTAAATGGAAATTTTGACCTGGATGGGATAAAAGTGGAAAGGGTCGAATCCGCAGAAGAAATGTTTAATGCCTGTAGTCGCCAATTTCCGGAAATGGATATTGCGGTTATGGCTGCAGCTGTAGCAGATTATACACCGGTAGAAAAAGCACAAAACAAGATTAAGAAAACGGAAGATAACTGGAGCCTGTCGTTCAAAAAAACGCCAGACATTCTGAAGAATCTCGGGAACATAAAAAAAGACAATCAGTTACTTGTTGGTTTTGCTCTGGAGACCAATAATGAAAAGGAAAACGCGAAAAATAAATTACAGAGCAAAAATGCCGACCTCATTGTTTTGAATTCACTGAATGATACAGGTTCCGGTTTTGGTTTCGACACAAATAAAGTCACCATTTTTGACAAACAGGGTAATGAATGGGGCTATGAAATGAAGTCGAAAAAAGCCGTTGCTGAGGATATTGTTCAGGCTATAATCAGATCATTGCATGTTTAGGAAAACCACATCGTTATTTGTAATCGGTCTTTTCTTTTTTGGTTGTTCAGTTGCCCAGGAACTGAATGCTAAAGTAACCGTGATCTATAATCAGATCAGTACAACCATTGACAGAAAAGTGTTTAAGACCCTTCAGACAGGCTTGAATAATTTCATTAATAAGCGCAAATGGTCTTCAGATGCTTTTGAAGCCAATGAAAAGATCCAGTGCAATTTTCTGATCAATCTGCAAACGGTAGTTGAGACCAATGTGTACAAAGCAACCATTACGGTGCAATCCGGCAGGCCAGTATATAATACCAGCTATCTCGCTCCGATGATTAATTTTCAGGATAACGATCTCACTTTTCGATACCAGGAATTTCAACCGCTTGAATTTAATGAAAACCGTGTTTCGGGTACAGAACCCCTCGCAGCCAACTTAACAGCTGTGCTTGCATTCTATGTGAACCTGATTCTTGCCCTTGACTATGATAGTTTTTCTCCCCGCGGAGGGGATCCTTATTTTCAAAAAGCAATTAATATTGTAAACAGTGCGCCTGATGGCCGGGGCATTAGTGGATGGAAGCCTTTTGATGGACAAAGAAACAGGTACTGGCTTGCTGAAAATTTTATGAACAGCAGGTATACTATGATTCATGATGTTTACTACACCTACTATCGGCAGGCTCTTGATAAATATTACGAGAATGAGGCCGAAACACGCGACCAGGTAATCAATTGTCTTAACCTGCTGAACACACTTAATACGGAAACCCCGAATTTAATGGTGATGAGTTTTTTCTTTCAGGGAAAAAGCGAAGAGATCATCAGGATTTTCAAAAAGGCAGGTCCCCAGGATAAAATGCGTGCTGCAGAACTCCTGCAAAAAGTGGATATTACCAATGCTGCCAAATATAAACAGGAGCTGAAATGAGGCTATTGATCTTTTTATTTCTCATTTTGGTCACAGTCGCGGCATGTACCAGGAAAGATCGTCCTCCTGCTGATGTATTGTCTCCTGATGAAATGGGTCAGGTATTGATTGATCTTTCTCAGGCGGAAGCATTTGTTGAGAATTTTCATTCAAGAGACAGTAGTAATGTAAAAGATTCGCTGATAACTGTTGTAATGGACAAAATACTTTCGTTGCATAAGACCGATGACGCGAAATTCACGAAAAGTTATAAATATTACAAATCGCACCCCGCATTGTTTAAGATACTTATTGATTCTGCCTATTCCAGAGTTCAACGTTTCAGGGATAGTTCAGAGTTTAAAAGACCTGCTGTAAGATTATAAACTGATTATGTTTCTAAGTAAAGATGACCTGAAACTGGCCTATGGCGTTGACCTTGAAATAGGCGCTTTTTTTGTGGACCGAACAGTGCCTAACGATAACGCCTACTGGCGAAAAAGACATTTGTATATTGTGCCGCAACCGGGTTATGTATTCATGCCAATTTATGCTGATCTGATTTACCGCGTCGGTATTGCTAAGGAGGAAATTCTGAGCGAGCGTTTTATGCGATTGATGGAGAAAGTGATGGATAGCGCGGCCAGGCAGGAAATAGAGAATTTTAATTTAGAAACACAT
>JAATGW010000543.1 GCA_015654495.1 Chitinophagales bacterium | reverse complement strand
TATACCTCTGCAGGATTATTTTACGCTTCGTGTCAAAGCTGACAAACCGGTCCCTTATCATTTTCGTGATAAACTGATATTTCTCCGTCAATCAGGTTCATCGCAGTCAGTGTCAAAGGCGAACTGGGAATTGGGCTGGTATACTGCAAAGTTCCGGGATTTTGGAACTTATCAGTTAATTGCAGATGAGATCCCACCTCTCATAACGACACCTGGACTTGCAGAAGGAGCAAATATGAATAAGGCTACGAGACTTGTTGTAGTGGTAAGGGATAATTATGAAACAATAAGGAATTTCAGAGCTGAGCTCGATGGCACATGGCTGATGTTTTCACAAAAAGGAAATGTGTTCAGTTATAAATTCGATTCACATTGCCCTCCGGGAAAGCACGAATTGAAAATCAGTGTAAGGGATGAGGCCGGAAATCCTTCTGTTAGAATTATCCGGTTCACCAGATAACTAATTGTAAAAAATCATTCTTAAAATAAATTCAGGGTAAATCTTCAGGCAGGCGACAAAGCCCCCCTATTTACTGCAACAGATCAGCATGGCAACCAGTTTGAATTAAAAAATTTCAGGGACAGGAAAGTTGCTCTTTATTTTTATCCGGAAGACGATACCCCGACCTGCACAGAGCAGGCCTGCAATCTTCGCGATAATTATACTGTGCTGGCTGAAAATGGAATAACTGTGATCGGAGTAAGCCCGGACGATCGGGCAAGTCACAAAAAATTTGAATCAAAATTCAATCTCAATTTTACCCTGATCTCAGATTCCGATAAAAAGCTCATGAAGAAATATGGCGTTTGGGGTGAAAAACAAATGTTCGGCAATAAGTTTATGGGAGTGCACCGCCGGACATTTCTAATCAATGAGAAAGGAATAATAACGAAGATTTTTTTAAGGCCGAAAGTTCGGCAGCATGCCGCCGAAATTATAAGAGAGTTTAACGTTCAACGTTAAACGTTCAACCTTTTAGAATACTTCATTCAACCCAAAAAAGACCCCACTTTGACCATCAAGTCCGATTGCATAATCCAGACAAAGATTGGAACGAGTTCTTTTATTTATAAGAATCCGTAAACCAGCTCCTGCTGAAGGATGAATTTTGGTAAAAACCTTATAAGTGCCTTCGGATGAAACGGTCTGCATATTGATGAAAGCGATTCCACTAAGCAGTTTACGTTTACTGATCGGAAAACGGTATTCTGATTCGAGATAAAAATAATTAGCCCCCCGGAACCTGCCGATGGCATATGCACGACCACTTCTGTTATACAGATCCAGCCCGGTTGCGGGAAGCGCAAGGTACGGCAGATCGTTACCGAGATTGAAAGCACTCAGTTCCCAGAAAGCAAGCACATGCTCCGGATTTTTTTTCGAAAGGCTGAAATATTTTCTGATATCCGTATATAATAAAGCTGAGTTCTGGGTGCTTCCAAGCCAGGTCTGATTAAATCTTACCCACAAATCAGCAAATAGACCTTTGTATGATCTTAAAGGATGTTCCTGGGAATGATACAGCAGAGAAAGCATAAAGCCGTTTGCATTGTATTTTTCCGGGTTGTAGTTTCTGGCTTTGCTGTATACATAGTTGGGGGTAAACTTATTATTTGGCACGTCGAGATTTTCATCTTCAATTTTCCAGAACATTTCGAAAGCCAGGCCTCCGCCTGCATAAAAATTTCCTGAGATACGCCGGTACAAGCGTTGAATTACCTTTAAATTCTGGTAGTTCACGGGATATTCAACATCGGATCCGGGTGCATAACTCATTGAAGCCAATCGGGCAATCTGCGTATTCCCAATCAGGTAAAGTTTATTCTTGCTGAAAAATATATTCTGTCTGAGCTGGACATTAAGGGTGTTTTTTGATGACCAGAAAGGGTTAAAAAAAACGCTGCTGAGCCTGTTATCAGGATCTTTGGCTGTTTGGAAAATTCCTGTAAAGTTCACACCCAATGTCAATCCATAAGATGGATTATAACCAACGGCGGGCAACAGGGCAAACCTTGGAGGATTGGCTTTTTCCTTAGCATGAAAAATCCTCCGGAGTATCAGCAGTGCATCTACTGTATCTTTTTTGGCCGGGACACTGTCTGCCGGAATGCTTGACTGTGGTGAAGCAGCGAAGGGTAAAGCCAGCAGAGCAAAAAAAGCCAGATACCGTTTTAGCATGGGCAATGATAATGTAAATTTCAGAGTCGCCAATTTTGATGAATGATCGGTTCCTATTATAAAAAAATTTTATCTGAATTGATCGCTGTTTCAGATTTTCTACAATTTTACCTGTTTAGTTAATTTTTCTAACCAAAACGGTTCATTAACAGGGTTTTCCACTTTTATGGCATAGTCATTGTTAATAACATTGATATGCAGGCTCTACAAGTAAACATTAAAGAAAATTCCTGGCTGGCTAAGCTTGCAGCCTGGAAGCTCGGTGTTGATAATGTAGCACTTACACTAGGAACAACGATTCATTTACATAGGGCAAGTGCTGAAGTGCTTATTAATGATGAAAGATGGGTGCGCCATGAGTTGAAGCATGTGGAACAATTCCTGAAATATGGGTTTGTAAAATTCATATTTATGTATGTTATGGAAAGCCTGCGCAATGGATATGAAAATAACCGTTTTGAAATAGAAGCAAGGGAAGCTGAATTTGCCCGTTGCTGATCTTCTTCAGATTTACTGATATCCTCTTAATAAACCATCCCAATAGTCCTCTTCTGGTATTCTATTAAAAAACCGAACCAATATTCGTTTTGATATCCTGATTAAAGCCAGACCAATATCTTTTGAAGTCCACTTGCACCTCGGCCACTATCCACTAAAACCCCCTTGATCCTTCCCTTTTTACCTGTTCGGGACATGAATTTGTCCTGTCAATTATACTTCTGTTAATTAGTTCTGTCCGGAATTCCTCGTTAAAATAGGTCTATACCTGTAGAAATTGCTATACAGTAGTTCGACTGGAAAGTCGATAAGTTCCGTTGTCTATCTTTTTGTCCTCAAACAAGCATCCAACTCCGAATCGAATCACAACCGATCAGGCGCCTGTTCGGTGGAAAATGTATGCTCTGTGTCGATGGTCACACTTTGATGAAGGCCGGATTCAAATGATCAGGCCTTTTCTCTATTCCCCTGATGAGCGAGTTGATGTTGGTAAGGATGCGAGACTTTTATATCCAATGCAAATGAAAAGAACGCGAATCATTATATATAAATGATTCCGGAAATAGCTGTCGATAATGTGCCTAAGAAAAGCATTGAAATAGTAATCCGGAGAAGCCAATTAAAATCCAGGTAAAATCCAGGAATCTATCCTGAGACCAGAGAAAGAAACAGGAGAGCAAAACCTGCCAGAAAGATCATAGCGGATAGAATGAGGCAGGATATTAATCCTGCCGATTTTGATTTACACCTGGAAGCCAGTTCCCTTGCACGTTTGAAGTAAATAATAGTTTTTATAGTAAGTAACAGAAGGCCGGTGCATGTTAGTATCAGGCCGGTTACATGCCCTGTTGAATGATTGCTTTTCCACTCAGCATCCGGGACTGATGTAAAGCCTCAACCAGCTTATCTATGGCAAATCCGGATGCAATCATTGTGATTACAGTTCGCATCTACGCCAGGTGCGTTCTTTCCGCCGCATATTCGGTGCGTTCGATAGAAAGGTCAATGCGGGAATCTGGTTGATTTGCCGAACCTGTACCCGAAGGAATTTCATTCATCGTAAATAATATTCATAGTGAGCAGATGGAACCAAAGTTGAAATAATAAATCGAACTTAAAATGGTTCGGCTGGTGTTCTTTTCTTCAGAACAGGTAAAATTCAGGAGATCATCACCCGGGATTCTGAAGGATTGAGTTATTGAGATATTTAAGAACATACCAATATTAGCTGTCAGTAAATCCCATAAATAGTTATGCGAAGTAAACACCAGGTTGCACCTGATATCAGAAACGGAATCCGATCTGGATCAGGTACCGGTAACCGATAGTTGTGGTATTCATCACGCCGTCAGCATCGATTTGTTTGTCAGAAAAAACAAAATTCATTCCCGGAAATTTTTGAGTGAGAAGCTGATGAAGTGCTTCCCGCAACTGTTGTTGGTCTTCCGCATCCAGGTTACCTTCCATTGTAGCTTTATAATTATAAATGCCCAGGCCCGGACCAACAAGAATAAGGTCCAGTGATAACCTGTTCCAGAAAACAAACTGATAGCCCAGTTCGAAACCAAATGTATGAATATCTAATTTTGAATTGGTGGTGACCTGTTTGTTTACGGTTGAATTGGTATTTGAAGACCATTCACTTTCTCTCGTAAAATGATTATAGGCATAATATGGACCGATATAAATTCCTCTCGGTGCGGCATATTTGTTTTCTTTTGCCAGATAAAAGCGATAATCAACGGAAAGATTAAAGCCGGAATTTTTTGAATCTTTCTGTAAACTAAAACTATCGGTAACAATCGATACTAACTTTGGTAATGATGCCTTTCCTACATTTATTGAAAAACTCTGTTTTTTACCTATTACTCTTTCATATCCAAGTACAAGAAATTTATCAAATCCAAACAGTAAAGCATTTGATAAATTGTACCGGACGGTATTACGAAGAATTTTTTCTTTTCTTACCTGCGAAGAATCCTGAGCTAATAGAGTCTGATTTAAGAAAAGAAGCACCAGGATTATTGCAGGCAACCTGCAACAGAAATTTTTGTTCATGATGATAAATTTAATGCCTGCCCGGAAAACATCCCATGGCAAATATGCTGACTGCTGCATCAGCTTATTAAAAGGCTTTGTAATCAGAGTTCAAAAGGGCGGAATTGCAGTTGCGGAACCTTATATAAGTTACTACATTAGTAATTTTCGGCAAGGACAGGTCTTGAATACTAAGCGAAAGGACAAACTTTTTTACGTTATACATTCAAAGCTATACTTATTTCAGTTTGGCTGAACGCCGGATATCATTTTTTTGAGTACCTGTTCCTATCTTCATTTTTTTAAGTTTCCTGTTTTGAGATTAACCCGGTAAAATTGACCATCTGCACCAATATTAAAAAGGCAATCATTCTGACTTGCATGGGTTTTTTTTCTGTGGGTCTTATAGCGCAACAGTATAAAGACAGCGTGCCGGTTTCAGAACAGAAAGACATTATTGATGTTATTCGCCCTTTGTTTCATCTTGACAAGAAGAAATTTGATTCTATCCGTTCAAATAAAAAAGTGCAATTCTCTTTTGTACCCGGTGCCGGTTCTGCACCCGGAGGTGGAAGGGCAATTCTTACTGCATTCAATGCCGGCTTTTTCCTTGGAAAAGATTCCAGCACTTCCATGTCCCTGGTAACATTTTCGCCCTGGTTTGATTTCAATGGAAAATTCGTTCTGCCTTTCAGAAATATTATATGGTTACCAAATGATTTTTTACTCTGGCGCGGCGATACCAGATTTATGATTTATCCTCAATACACCTGGGGCCTTGGTGGTAAAAATAATGAAGACAGCAAAGTGTTATTGAATTACACTTACTTCAGGTTCTATCATAATGCAGTCAGGAAAGTGAAAGGATTGTTTTATTTCGGTGTTGGTTACGATCTCGACTATCGTTTCAACGTCAGCATTGAAGGCGACACCAGTCACTTACATGACCTTAATGTTTTCGATCAACAGTTACTTGAGAAAACGGTATCAAGCGGCCCGGTATTAAATTTTCTTGTAGATACCAGGCGTAATGCACTTAATCCGGAGAATGGAGTTTATTTCGCCGCTGACTACAGGTTTAATCCGACCTGGCTCGGAAGCACTGATTCCTGGCAATCGGTATATATTGATTTCAGGAAATACTTTTCACTGGAGAAAAAAAGACAGAACCTGATCGCTTTGTGGTCCTACTTTTGGGGAGTCACTAACGGTTATGCACCCTACCTTGATCTTCCAAGTATCGGATGGGACTACTATGGTAAATCAGGGCGAGGTTTTCTGCAGAACAGGTACAGAAGCAAAAGACTTATTTATGGCGAACTTGAGTACCGAAAACAGATTTCCGCAAATGGACTCTGGGGCTTTGTTGTTTTTACAAACCTCCATTCGGTTTCCGAATATGTAACGAATAATTTCAGCTACTGGAATGTCGCCGGCGGGGCTGGACTGCGGGTGAAGTTTAATAAATTGTCCAGATCAAATATCGCTCTTGATTTTGGATTCAGCAAAGACTACTGGGGTATTTATCTTGGATTGGGAGAGGTTTTCTGAACAGGCGCATAAAATGTTAGTGCGTGCAGGTAAAAAATCGATACAGAATCCGGAATTTATTTAAGTTTCCGCAACGATGATACAAAGCGAGTTAAAATGGAAGCACAGAAACAGGTTATTTTATTTGTTTACTGTGCTTATTTTTTCTGTAAGTATATCTGAAGCGCAAACGAACAGCTATTCTCAGTTCTGGAATGAATTTGCATTCACCCGTTCGTTAAAAGGTAAGTGGGTGGCCGAGCTGAACCTGGGGCAAACATGGAGTAGTACACCCGATATCAACAAACCATTTTATGTTAATGCCCAATTGTATGTTCGGGGCTGGATACACTATTATGCCAGCCCGAGGTGGAAATTGTCTTCATTTTTCAGTTATTATTATAACAGGGCAGTCCCCGAGTTAAACCAGAAACAGCTTCCCGAATTGAGGTTCGCATTACAGGGTACTTATTACATTCATAAGGTCAGATATACATTGTTAACGCGATTACGTATAGAAGACCGCAAACTCAAAACGGAAGACGGAATCTGGCAGGCTTTTTACCGTTTCAGAACTCAGATCAAACTTGTGTATCCGATCAATGGTAAAACTATCCGAAAGGGAGTGGTCTATGGAATAGGTTCTGATGAATTATTTTTTAAAACAGGAGCGCTGATCAGCGGAGGGCAGTTTTTTGATCGTAACCGCCTCACGCTGGGGGCGGGGTATAGTTTTTCAGACGATTTTCAGGTTGAAATTACTTACGCGAATGAGTACCTGCCAAGAAAAGAAGTTGATGAAATTTATAATGCCTTTCAGGTTAACGTCAACTTCAACAATTTTTTCTCTAACATAAAAAAGAAATATTTTAATAAGAATGAAACTGCGGATCACGACTGATCCGCTACAGTTTATTTTTAGGCTTTATAAAACATTCCAGCTGCCTGCGCACTGCTCCCTTGTGAAGCCGGAAAACGTAGTCCTTTGCACCGTCGCCAAGATCAATACTTACCTGTTTTACATCAGTTCTTCTGAACGGATCAATGTCTTTTTTATTAAACTGGAATGATATGGAATAACTCGTGTCTTCTTCATGATACCAGGCGTCGAAAAACTCAAGCGTATAGGTGGAGTCGTTATCCAGCACAACGCTGATACTTTTTTTAAGTTTTGTGCCTTTGGGTTTTTCAGGATAAGGCAATGGTTTGAGATTAAGAAAATAGTGTTCCTTATCAGTAACAATATTACCCGATAAACGGAATGATGCAGTATTGTAAAAAAGAACTGTCTCCGCATAATAATACATTGTACCATCCGGCAAAACCTTCTCAGTAACCTCACACTGGCCAATGCTCAGAAGTGGTGAGGCTATCGTGAGAAAAGCAAAAATGAATCTGTACATATCATCAAATTACGATATCCATGGTTTGTTAATTGAAATGCAGGGTAATTTTTATCTGAGGTAATCTTTCTAAAGAAGCCATTCTGCTGTTCCAAACGGTATCAAACGGTATTCCTTTGCAGAAAGCACCAGGTTCCCTTTCCCGTCAATTTCTTTTAAAATTCCCTCTGCAATTTGTCCATCTATATTAAACCGGACGGTGCTGTTTTTTTTGTCCAGTCTGGAATTATAATCCTCCAGCAATAATTTGCTGTACACCAGTAGTGGGTCAGAAAGCCATTGAGTGAGATGTCCGCAGAGTTCGCGGGCAAGAAAAGGT
>JAATGW010000619.1 GCA_015654495.1 Chitinophagales bacterium | reverse complement strand
TGAAATCCGCCGTTATAAAATCATCGAGCCTACGGCTCTGCAATGAAATTCAGGAAAAATTATTTTGAGCAAGAGCTTAGATTTTCAGCACTTCTTACCTCTTACTTCCTACCTCTCACCTCATTTGAAATCCGCCGTTATAAAATCATCGAGCCTACGGCTCTGCAATGAATTTCAGGAAAAATTATTTTGAGCAGAAGCTTATAATTTTCAGTACTTCTTACTTCTTACCTCGTACTTCATACTTCAAAAGTATCCCCAGGTCAGGCTGCCCCAATAGCTCTGCCAGTTGGCGGTGGAATCATTTTCAAGCCGGATCATTTTTACAGTGCTGAGCATCCATTGACCAACAGGTTTTACTTCCAGTTCAACGATTCCTTTTTCGTCGGTCAGGAGGTTCTTCATTTCTGTACTGCCATTCATTTTGTTCCAGACCTTTATTGTTTGATTAGCCAAAGGTTTGCCTTCAAATAAAACTTTTGCACGCCATTGCTGGGTCTTTTTTATCTGGTAGGGATGTGAGAGCGGAATTATATCCACCGGTAAACCTGTTTCGCAGTTGTATCCTGAATCAGTCTGAGCGCCGATCTGGATAATGGATTTTACATTGCGTTGATACAACTCGCGGCCTGAACTGTCTTTCTCTCCATGTTCTTCCCGGTAGGCAATGGTTTCGTAAAGTCCATCTTCTTTCAGGTAATCGAGAAATTTCTGAGGTTCTAGTTCTATACGCCGGTTTTCTGTAAGGCAGGTGACCGTTACCGTTCCTTCATCAAAAAACTGAACGGTCAGAGAGTCCCCGTGGGTACTATCACTTAAAAGATTCCGGATATCATCATCATAGCCATTGAAATGAAGCCGGATCTGTTGCATAGTTGAACGATTGCCGTTCCAGTTTTCTCCGTTGAAATTCTCACCCACGTGAAATTTCAGCCTCACAATCTGGCCGGTTTTATATCGGAAACGCTGGGGCTGTATCCAGAATTCATGCCCGGCGATGGCAATACACAAAGCGAAACAACAAAAAAAGACCAAGGCTTTCTTTTTCATTGGACGCTATTTCAGCAGTTCATCCATATTGCGGTCGTTGTCAATTTTCCCTTTCATTTCCAGCATGCGCATATCCTTGGCATCCTGCAAAAATTCGGAAGCAAATATAAAACTGTTCAGTTTTTCATTTTTACTGAAGATGATTTCTTTATTGCTTCCTTCCCATTCTTTATCACCTTTGTACATATAAATAATCTTATCGCCGATTTCCATCACACTATTCATGTCGTGCGTGTTGATGACCGTAGTGATATTATATTCTTCAGTGATTTCTTTGATGAGTTTGTCGATTACCAGTGATGTTTGCGGATCGAGGCCTGAATTGGGTTCGTCGCAGAAAAGATACTTGGGATTGAGAACAATAGCTCTTGCAATACCGACCCTTTTTTTCATACCGCCGCTGATCTCTGCAGGAAATTTTTTATGTGCGTCTTTGAGTTTCACTTTTTCTAATACTTCATCAACCCTTTTTTGCTTTTCAGCCTTTGTGGAATTGGTGAACATATCCAGCGGAAAAAAAATATTCTGTTCAACCGTCATGCTGTCAAATAAAGCTGAACCCTGAAACAGCATACCGATTTTCTGGCGCATCATTTTTTTATCATCCGGTGACATATGTTTGAATTCCTCCTCATCATACACAACATCGCCGCTGTCCGGGGTAAACAATCCCACTATGCATTTCATCAGAACAGTTTTTCCGCTGCCGCTGGAACCAATTATCAGATTGCATTTACCAGTATCCATTACAGCAGAAACGTCGTTGATCACAACATTCTCTCCAAAACTTTTCTTCAGGTTTTTTAGTTCGATCATCAGCCTTTATTTCCTTTTCAAATATCAAAATAATTATAACAAAATCGCTGCAAGCAGATAATCAGCCAGCAAAATCATGATACAACTGGTAACCACAGCCGAAGTACTGGCCCTTCCTATTTCCAATGCACCTCCCTGTACATTATATCCATAGTAAGCAGGTACTCCGGAAATAATAAAGGCAAATGTATAGGCTTTGATGATGGCAAAAAATACGTTGTAAGCAAGAAATCCTGAAAGCAGACCGCGGTCAAATGCCACATTGGAAAGAATATTCGCGGCAGTTCCGGCAAATCGGCCGCCCCATATACCGAGTACCATTGCGATAACAACCAGGAGCGGAATCATGATAAGGCAGGCCAGTATTTTGGGGGCAACAAGGTATGCCTTGGTATTAATGCCCATAATCTCCAGGGCGTCGATCTGTTCACTCACCCGCATATTCCCGAGTTCGCTTGCGATCTTACTGCCAATGACACCTGCCAGTACGATACAGCTGAGCGTAGGCGCAAATTCAAGTATAATGGTATCACGGACAATCTGAGCAATAGTTGACCTGGGGATCAACGGACTCACCAGCTGGTATGCTGTTTGAACTGTTGATACCGCACCTATGAAAACAGAGATAACAGCAATGATACCTAATGAGCCCAGACCAAGTTCAACACATTGGTGCATGAGCTCTTTCCAGTACATCTTAAAATTTTCAGGGCGGGTGAACATCCCTTTTATCATTAGTAAAAATCTGCCCAGATGTGTGAAAAACGACATGCAAATGGTTTAGGGACAAAAATAAGTAAAAGAAAGCAGGGTTATTTAAGATCTGCCGCTATGAACTCATTCATATGCATCTGTAACAATTGTGCCATGGTGCTGCATTGCATCAATGCGGGATTGTTGTGGTAAATACTCAGTTCTGTTGCGAGCTGCTGAATTTTTTCGGGAGTTGAAAAACGATCTTCCCGCAGAACCAGGTACAAATCGTCCAACCTTTCCATTTCAGCCCTTACCCGTTTTGAGAAAACCGACCTTTCCTCCATCCGGTATTGTGTTATCACATCGGGATGAAGGTGCTGCTGTACCATTTGCACGAAAATTTTATTTTCTTTGAAAAACTGCGGCAGATAAATATTCTTGCGCCCTTCGTAAGCCTGCTGATCAAAATCAATGCAACGTATCCGGAACTGTATATCATCAAAATCCTGGCTGATGTCAAAAACGAAATTGTAACTGCGCATATCACCCAGCAGGCGCATCAGGCAGCGTTCATTGAACTTCACAAATTCTTTTGCGATCCTGCGCGGATTAAATTCAGGGCGGCCGAGGTAGTTCTCAATAAAAACATCTCCAGGAATTCCGGAGATATGTTCTTCAATCAGCGTCTGATCGTCAACGATATAATTTATCCTGTAGGGCGATAAAAGGTGTTCGAGCTCCAGGCCCCAGATCCGCGATGAATCGGCCACTTTTACATAGAAGTAGTCATGAACCTCATTATAGTTATTGACGATCTTGATCCGGAAGGGCTTCGAATTCCCAAAAACGCAATAGTCTATCCTTTCAATATGCAGGTGTTCTTCAGCTTCCGTATGACCACTGGACTTCAGGAGGGAATAGATACGTTTGAGACCATGATGAATTTCATCCCCAACCGATGGATTGTAAAAAACCGTTTCCCATAAAGTATCCTTACCCGTGAGGTCATACAGCGGAACGGCCGCATTATAATGTTTCAGGGAAAGATAACTTACAGGAAGATTTGTTTCACGCCCATACCGGTTCAGATAGGCTTTGAAATCTCCGCTAACCGGATAGCTTGGTTTTTTCCTTGAGATATGTTCGTTGCTTCCCTCGATTGTAGAAATATTTTAACCGGAAAGACACCAGTGATCTTTCCGGATTTGGAACTTTTCATTGAAACGCGTTGCCACTAGTGAATAACCTCATTTGTCAATGTATCAGGCACAACATCATGATGAGCATTCCCGATGATGTTCTCTTTGGGATTTTTTGATTGTGAATCTACCACGGCAATCAAAACCATATTCAGTATACTTCTAACGGAAGAGCCTAGCTGAAGCACATGCACTGGTTTTTTCAGGCCAAGAAGAATAGGTCCGATTGAATCAGCGCCACCTACTTCCTGTAAAAGATTGTAGGCGATATTTCCCGCGCTCAGATTCGGGAATATCAGCGTATTCACATCACCATCCATCGCAAGTTCAGAGAATGGGTAATTTTCCCTGATAATTTCTTTATTAAATGCCATGATAGCCTGAATTTCCCCGTCCACAACAAGGTTAGGACTCCTTTGCTTTACGAGCACCCTTGCTTCACGCATAATGATGGCTTCTTTTGTATCACTGCTGCCGAAATTGGAATAGCTGAGCATAGCCACTCTCGGTGTTATACCAAAAGAGCGTACTTCACGCGCAACCATTAAAGTGATGTCAGCAATTTCTTCCGCTGTGGGATTGAAGTTGACTGTTGTATCGGCCAGAAAAAGAGGTCCGCGTTTGGTAAGCATGATATACATGCCTGCGATTTTTTTCACTCCATCTTCAGTACCGATGATCTGGATTGCCGGTCTGATCGTATCGGGATACGTACGGCTGAGTCCGGAAATCATTGCATCGGCATCACCCATTTCAACCATCATACAGCCGAAATGAGTACGGTCTTTCATTTTTTTGAACACCTCATAATAGTTCACTCCGCGTCTCTGTCTCTTCTTATAATAGAGTTCGCCATACATATTCCGGCGCTCCTCCATCTCGTCACTTTTCGGGTCGATAAGGGTGATCCCCTCAAGATCGATATTGCTTTCAGCAGCGAGCTCAAGGATTTTTTTCGGATCCCCTAATAGGATAGGATAGGCGATATTTTCATCAAAGGCAATCTGTGCTGCCTTGAGTACTTTGATATTTTCTGCATCAGCAAAAACAACCCTGCGCGGATCTTTTCTTGCTTTAGAACCGATTGCGCGCATGAGCTGGTTATCGTGGCCCAGCCGCTGACTCAGAGCAATTGAATATGCTTCCCAGTCTGCGATTGGTTTTTGGGCCAGACCGCTTTCCATGGCTGCGCGGGCAACTGCCGGTGATACGGTTTCCAGCAGACGTGGATCAAGCGGTTTGGGGATAATATAATTGGCATTGAAACTAAGGGCTGTTTCGTTGTAGGCCATGTTTACAATATCCGGCACAGGCGTTTTAGCAAGGTCCGCTAATGCTTTCACTGCAGCCAGTTTCATTGCTTCGTTGATGCCGGTTGCGCGAACGTCAAGAGCACCACGGAAGATATAGGGAAAGCCGAGTACATTATTTACCTGGTTGGGGTAATCGGAACGACCGGTTGCCATGATCACATCTTTACGCGCAGCGGTGGCTTTTTCCCAGGTGATTTCCGGATCGGGATTGGCCATTGCGAATACGATCGGTCGCGCTGCCATCGCCTGAACCATGGTTTCAGAAACCACATTGCCTTTGCTCAATCCGATAAAAACATCAGCGCCTTCAAAAGCCTGTTCAAATTCAAGGTCACTGGCTTCAACGGCATATTTTATTTTGCGTTCGTCGAGGTCGTTGCGGCCCTTATGTATTAATCCTTTTGAATCAAACATACGAACTCTGGAAGCGTCAGCACCGAGCGCCACATATAAATCAATTCATGCAATTGCGGCTGCTCCTGCACCATTCACCAGGATATTTACCTCGCCGATTTTTTTATTCTGAATTTCGAGTGCGTTAAGCAGTGCAGCGGCACTGATGATCGCTGTTCCATGCTGATCATCATGCATTACAGGAATATTCATCTCTGCTTTCAGGCGTTGCTCTATATGAAAACATTCGGGAGCTTTTATATCTTCCAGGTTCACACCGCCGAAGGTTGGCTCCAGTGCTTTTACAATTTCTACGAACTTATCAGGATCTTTTTCCCTGATCTCAATATCAAATACATCGATATCAGCAAATATTTTGAATAATACACCCTTTCCTTCCATCACGGGTTTACCTGCTTCCGGACCTATATCGCCCAGGCCAAGTACGGCTGTGCCATTGCTTATTACAGCAACAAGGTTTCCTTTTGCAGTGTATTTGTATACATTTTCGATGTTGTGAAAAATTTCCATACATGGCTCGGCCACGCCGGGTGAGTAGGCCAGCGATAAATCGCGTTGCGTTTTCGCTTCTTTTGTAGGAATTACCTCAATCTTTCCTGGTCGCCCCTTGGCATGGTATTCAAGCGCCTGTTCTCTTCGAAGATCTTTTTGCATTATGTTGAATTAAGTGGCAATATAAGAAATTACCCAAAAGCGGTATTTGAAGGGTATTTCGTGCAACGGTACGGAATTCATTTTTGTCAGCACTTCAAAATTAGTTGCAATGCGAAGAAATCCACTGATACTGTTCCTGCTTGCTATTATTGTTACCACATTGGCTAATTGCAGTAAGGACAAAACTGAGAAGGAGGTGAACCCCGTGGTTTACCTTCCGGGGATCTGGGAACTGCGGGAAGCTTCAGGACAGGCAGGTGTGTTTCCATTTAAAAAAGGAAATGGCCACAGACTTGAATTTACAAAAACCGATTACAGAGTCATTGAAGCTGATACATTAAAGCAAACCGGAAAGTACCATCTTGAAGTAGATAATAACGCCGCGGTAAATGTATGCACTGATTTTATTTCGGAAGATTTCACTCATCTGCTCATTTATGATGGTAATCCCAATGATCCAAAAAAGTATATCAGAATTGTTGGAAATAAACTCAGCTATATTTCCGGATGCTTCGCTTTTGATTCCGGACATCAGCTGGAGTATGAGAAGATCTCCGATCGTTAAACGGCTGTTTCCTCCTACTATATAACTTCCTTCTTTTGCCGGAAAGGCGGGGAGCCGGAAAGCCAGGCTGGATAAAAAAACATCGTGTATGTCTTCGTCATCCCGCCATTCCGTCTTCCCGGCTGAAAAACTATATACGAAAATCGATCATGAAAGAATTTTCTAATCTGCTTACCCCTGGTCACTGGTTTAAATGTTCAAGTTATTTTTCACTAAAACATTAGCGTCGCGCTGATAGTGAGACTGCCTTCTACCTCCTGCCTGTCTGCCAATGTTAAGAAATTATTAACCCAACAATTTCCCTTTTACTTAAACGTTTTAGTAGTATATTTGATGATCTTCATTTCAGATATTCATGAATCTGAACACAGCTGCTGTACCAGCGTTCTGCTTTCGCCAATGAATGGCCATTTTCTACTGATTGTTTCGCCTCACAACGACCTGCTCCGATAGGCTTCAACGCCAACAAGCTGAAAAGCCTGGAGGACAACCTTTGTCAGCTAACGACCTTGCATAACTGAAAATAGCATCCACCCGATTAAAAAAAATGCCAAAAATAAATGGCAGGGAGGTGCATGCAAAACAATTTATTCATCAATTTAAATCATTACAGTTATGAAACAGATTACAGGAAAAACATTGAAATCATTCTTTGCAACAGCTATTGTTACCGGTGCATTTGTATTGGGAGCTAATGCCCAGCAGGTTGTTCAATCTACAGGAAATATTGTTTCTGATATAAAAGTAAAAGAGACCACTGTCGGGAACGCTTTACTGGATCTCGCGATCATCAACAAATCAACATCACCCTTCCTTGTAGTAATACGCGACGAATCAGGTTCTATCGTATTCAGAGAGTGGGCTAAAGGTGATACTTATCTGAAGAGATTTAAATTATCTCTTTTTGAAAGTGATGCCTTTGATTTTGAAGTGATCCAGGACAAGAAACTGGTGGACAGCAAAACTTTTAAAGTTAAGCGCCACACCGAAGAAAAATTGGAAGTACTCGCTATCAACTAATTATCTGCTTACGATAAACGTTAAACGTTCAACGTTTAACGTTTATAGTTGCTCCAAACCAGGCCATTATTCCCGCACCGATCGGGATAGCGGATTCATCTATATTAAATGTTGGGGTATGTACTCCCGACTGAATTCCTTTTTCGATATTTCCTGTGCCAAGCCTGAAAAAACATCCGGGTATCTGCTGGGAATAATAACCGAAATCTTCCGCCCCCATCCTGAGTTCTGTTTCCAGCACATTTTCTTTACCCATAAATTCCTCTGCCAGCTGTTCTGCTTTTAAATGAAGTTCTTCATTATTATACACATTCGGATAGCCGACATCGATATGTAAATCGATTGATGCACCCATGCCTTCAGCTACAGCGGTTGCGAGGCGACGGATCAGCTCATGCGCTTTAAACCGCCAGGCTTCGTCCATCGCCCTGAATGTACCCATTAATTTAACCTCAGAAGGAATCACATTGGTTGTATTTCCGCCCTGTACGGAGCAGATTGAAAGCACTGAAGGTGAAAACGGATTGCTGTTACGGCTAACAATCTGCTGCAGGGCGACAATAATATGAGATGCGGTGAGAATAGTATCGACTGTGGCGTGTGGCGCAGCGGCGTGACCGCCCTTACCCCTTACCGTTATATAAATTTCGTCTGCACTTGCCATTACTTTCCCTGGGCGGAAACTCAGTTTACCGGTTTCCATCATCGGATGTACATGAAGACCAAAAATAGCCTGAGGTGCCGGATTATGAAGCACACCTTCCCTGATCATGATACTTGCTCCACCAGGATTTCTTTCTTCTCCCGGCTGAAATATCAGTTTTACCGTCCCTTCCCATTGATTGCTGAGTGTTTTCAAAATCCTTGCAGCCCCGAGTAAACAAGTTGTATGCACATCATGACCGCAAGCGTGC
>JAATGW010000772.1 GCA_015654495.1 Chitinophagales bacterium | reverse complement strand
GGCATTGAGATTGGCGGTACCAAATTGCAGATTGCTTCAGGTAATGGCGCCGGTAATATTCACTCTGCATTTCAGTATAAGATCAACTGGAAAGAGGGAGCTGCAGCCATCAGGCATTTAATTGAAAAGACACTTGTAGAAATTTCAGATGAAGAAACCGCTGCCATCGGCATAGGATTTGGCGGTCCCCTGAACTGGCAGAACGGTGAAGTCGCGAGATCTTTTCAGGTTGAGGGCTGGACGGATTTCAATCTTAAAAACTGGCTCGGTTCCCTGCTGCAAATTCCGGTGTTCGCAGATAATGATGCCAATGTAGCTGCTTTAGGTGAGGCGGTGGCAGGTGCCGGAAAACTCTTTCATCGCGTTTTGTATCTCACATTGGGCAGTGGAGTCGGCGGTGGATTTACAATTGGTAAATCAATATATCATGGGATGATTCCCGGTGAACTGGAAATTGGTCATATCCGCCTGGATAAATCCGGTACCACACTGGAGTCCGTTTGTTCCGGTTGGGCTGTTGACCGCAGAATCAGACAATCAATCGCTGCCCATCCCAATGGCCTGTTTGCTAATCTGGCTATGGGAAAAACTTGGGGAGAAGCTCAGTTTCTAAAGCAGGCGCTCGACGCAAATGATTCCGAAGCAATATTGATTTTTGATTCTACTTGTGATGATCTCGCATTTGGTCTTTCACATGCTGTACACATATTGCATCCTGATCTGATTGTTCTTGGTGGCGGATTATCTTTTATCGGAGATATTCTTGCTGATACTGTAGCTCAGAAAATGAATGATTACCTGATGGAGCCCTTCAGACCGGGACCACCCATAAAAGTTTCGGCATTAAAGGAAATGGCTGTACCCGCCGGAGCTTTGATCCTGGCCGGGCAACAGAACAGCAAAGGGCAGATATCCTTATAAGAGATTAATACAGTAAATCCGATTCCCAAAAAATCGCTTTTAATACACAATAGAAATTAAATAATGAAAGATTTTGTAAATGATTATCTGAATGCGCAGGAA
This sequence comes from Chitinophagales bacterium, assembly GCA_015654495.1. Taxonomy (GTDB): domain Bacteria; phylum Bacteroidota; class Bacteroidia; order Chitinophagales; family Chitinophagaceae; genus Pollutibacter. The sequence goes on along the minus strand of JAATGW010000772.1, from coordinate 9,273 downwards.
AAGACGCAGCGACTTATCCCAAAAGAAAAAGTTGCTGACCTGATTGATATTTTTACAAAAGCCTGGAAAGAAGACCGGCGGATTTTTGTAACGGGCAATGGTGGGAGCGCGGCCAACGCTTCACATTTTGTAACAGATCTTGGCAAAAGCGCATCTGATGCAATGGGCAAACCTTTTAAATGTGTTTCTCTTCACGATAATACACCATGGATAACCGCAATCAGCAATGATTATGCTTATGATCAGATCTTCACCCGGCAGCTGGTTAATTTTGCAGAGCCCGGTGATATTATTTTTGCGATGAGCGTAAGTGGAAATTCACCCAACCTCATCAATGCAATTGAATGGGGCAAAGAACATGGTTTATTTACCATCTGCCTTACCGGTGCAAAACGCGGGAGACTGGCAGCGTTGGGTGATTTTGTTATCGTAATAGAATCAGAACATTACGGGCGGGTGGAAGATGCGCACATGGGAATTTGCCATATGATTTGTTATGCTTTTATTGAGCAGGCAGAAGGCAGGAGGAACAGCCGTTAAACGTTCAACGTTCAACGTTTAACGTTCAAGACGACATGGCCTTCCTTCCCTGTCGTCAGTATTACAAAATGTATATACTTTTCATTATATTTGAAGTATGAAAAATCTTAGTCTTAAAATGGATGACTCAACTTTTTTGGAAACAGAAAGGATTCTCACAAAAGTTAGAAAAAACAGAAATAGATATATAAACGAAGCTGTACAGTTTTATAATTTACTTCAGAAAAGGAAGTTGATTTCAAAACAGCTTAAAACTGAGTCAAGGCTTGTTAGGAATGAGTCGCTGAAAGTGTTAGCGGAGTTTGAATCGTTGGAGAATGAAGATTAAACAATTTGAGGTTTGGGTAGCTGACTTGAATCCAAGAATGGGTACGGAAGCAGGAAAAGTCAGACCAGTGTTGGTTGTACAAACCGACCTATTGAATTCAGAACATCCCTCGACAGTGATTTGTACTATAACAACTAATATTCAGCCGGGTTCGGATATTCTTCGTGTTCATTTGAAGAAGGGCATGGCAAAACTGAAGGAGAATTGTGATATTATGATCGATCAAATCAGAACAATAGACAACAAGCGATTGATTAAGAAAGTGGGAATAATTCCCCATGAATTGGAGGACGTAATAAAACAAAACATCAGGATAATTCTTGACTTGTGAAACTATGCTTAACAACATCGGATACTTTATAGTCCAGCGTGAAGAGTTATCTATTCATCCGCCACGTCTGAAAAACATATTTACCGCGGTAGGTTCCAATTAATAATCGATCACAGCGTGCCGTCTTTAATTTAAAACCACTAAAATTGTACGGATCTAAAAAGTACGGTTGGCAACGAACAAATCATAAAATTCTGTACCGGATAAATTCACAGGCTGATGTGCACAATGACTTAAGACGATGAATTAAATGAAAAATGAGAAAAAATATGAGACTTTATTTTTCAGATTTATTCTATTTAGCTTGTTGCTGATTCTGTCATGTAACACAACCACAAATGTTTACAAACATCATTTTTCAAAAAATGAAAAGCTGACGATTAAATCTGTAACTCTTTCACATTGCGGTTGTACACAACTCTATGCGGCGTATTTTTTAAACAACAGGCTGGAGTTTCAGATTGAATACTTTGACAATATAGCCCGGAAAAGCATTTATGATTATTCTGGAGATATTAAAAACCCGAAATACAGGACTTTGCTTGCCAGCGCCGGCAATAATTTTACTACTCAATTTGATTCCCTGGATTTAAGAATATTTCATGCTATAGATTCGGTAATTGACAAGAAAATTGGCATTGTATATCCCATAAAGAAGATGAGCTATAAAGGATATATTGTTGATACATTGCTTAACCGATGAAGAATGTTTGTGTTCGCAGGCTGAAATGCACAATTCACAAGGTTGGCAATCGTAGCCCTGTGGTTGTTGTATGCGGCTGAACCAGCGCTCCGTGCTTCATAAATCCGCTGGCCGATAGTGGTTGTACGACATAAGCCCAATTTCAAAAAAAAGATAAATCCAGATGCAGGGAGTTGAAATACGGTATCGAAAAAGGACATTGCTGCCAGCATTGATTCTGATGTCAATAGCGGCAATAGTTATTTCTTACTACATATTTCTTTCAGGAAAGTACGATGGAGGAACAATTTGGAAATTAGTTTATGTATTGTTGATGGCTGGTTTAGCGGCGACTGTGTACAGACATGCAAGGAAGATATACAGCAACGAGCCCGTGTTGATTTTTTCAACGACTGAGTTTACTATAAATGAACCAGGGGTAAAAGTGTCTTTACTTTGGCCGCAAATTCTGTTCTGGAAAATAGAAAAAGAGGATAATACCAGTTATTTGTATGTTGATACTGCAGACGAAAAACGAAAAGTAAATATTTCCTGGCTTGATAAAACACCAGAGGAAATTGAATCATTAATGTCAGATTTCTTGCATCGCGTGTGACAGCTGCTGGCAACGGGTTGGGATCAAACTATGAGCGGAAGAATCCTATGCAGGGACAATTGCAGCTTTGCGATTTTAATTTAAAATCTGTAAAATTGCACCAATATCAGAAGGATTGCTGCGTGGAGTAGTAATCTGAAATCGCCGCACTGCATAAATCCGCGGACCGTCATCAGCAATACTATGAAGAAAATCATATTGGTCCTCATCATACTCAGTACAGTATTAAAGCTGCAGGCTCAGGAATATAAATTCCGGGAGAATATCAACAAAGATTCCCTGTTTAATGCTTCTGTAAAAAAACTTCCGGAAAAAATGAGAGAAGAATACATTAAAACTTACAAAGACGCAAATGACGAAACGAAGGAATTTTTACTGTTTATGATTTCAATGCCTGAAAGCAGCAAAAAAGAATTGATCGAAAACTATGAAAACAAGAAAACAGAAATTCTAAAACTCAAACAGGAATATCCAAAATTTGTTCCTAAAGATTATATTGTTGATATCGAATTTGAACCCGAAAATAAAATACTGATAGTTACAGAACAATTGACAATAAAGATTTATAAAATAAATAATAATAGTGACAAATCAAATGGTAATAATGCCATACAACGAAATGACAATTTGAAAGTAGTTTCTCAAAATTGGAATTTGAAACCTGGTTCAAAAGAACTTGAAGAAGTTCTGAAATCTATTGGCTGGACAAGTCGAACTCTGACAGAAATTAAAAAGCTACTTGAAAATGCGAATTGTATATCCATAGAAAATGGAAATGTATCAACAATTGGATTTGCAAGAAGTGGTATGGGAAAATATTACTACAAAGTATTCGAAAAACCCTTAACCAAACAGCAAAAGGACAAATACGATAATGGGTGTGAATATATTTATTATAAAGACAATGTAGTTTTAGAATATGGAGGTGGTGCAATTGGACCACAATGTTTTGAAGGAGATTAAAAAAGTGCTTAGGTTAAAATAGCATTGGTAAAATGGCACTCCCCGTTGGTATTTCGGCGTATGTCGAAACGAAGTTTGAATTAAGTGTTGCCAGCAGGCACTAACGAATTACAAATATAATTCCATACAAATAACACGAATAGAAATGGATTCTCAAAAAACAACCAAAGATAACATCACTCAGTTTCTTGGTTCGATGGGATATATAGCTGTTCCATTTCGCCAGAATATAGCCGGGCAGTTGCTCATAGAGGCAAAAATAAACGATGTGGATGGTGTTTATATTCTTGATTCCGGAGCAGGCCAGACTGTTGTTGATGCCAAACAAGTGGATGCTTTAAAATTAGAGCTTAGCTATGATGAGACAGTGTCAACCGGAGGTGGTATGGGGGCACATGGTATTGAAAATGTACCCTCTTATAACAATAAACTGGAAATTAATAATTTTAAAATTGACAACCTGATTGTAGCTGTAATGTCGCTGGAATCTGCGTGGGAATCATTAGCTCAGATTGGCGCCCATGATGAGCTGTTTGGAATAATCGGTGTCGATATACTGAAGGCAGGAAACGCCATTATTGATTTTGGCACTATGACAGTTTATCTGACGCAGCCATTGACGCAGTAACGCGGCATATGGCGATTTTTTTTGGATACAATTACTTATCTTGTATCAGCATTTGTTGTAATAAATCATCTTGTCATGAAAAAATCCTTTTTAGCATATCTGGTGATAGTGATGGCGTTCCTAAGCCAGCCTGTTTTTTCTCAAAGCGACAAGGATACAACTGCATTATTAGGCCTGCCAGGAGATAACCTGGACCTTTATGCTGTATTGACTCTCTTTCAAAAGTCAAAAACTATTGAGGCATTTGAAAAATCCTTGAATGATGAAAAAACAGGGATCAATAACCTTGATTTAGACCTGGATAAAAAAGTTGATTTTATTAAAGTTATTACCAAGAAAGATGGAGACGCATTCAGTTTTATTCTCCAGGTTGATGTCACCAAAACGGAAACTCAGGATGTTGCCGTTATTTTAGTAAATAAAGACAAAAGCGATAAAGTTTCAATCCAGATGGTTGGTGACGAAGAGTTGTATGGGAAAGATTATGTAATAGAGCCAAAAGGAAATTCCCCGGTTACGGCTAACCCGGGCTATGTCGGTGAAAACCCCGTTAAGGAAAGTATTCCGGCAACAACTACGGTAGTGGTGCAATCTGCCCCTGTCGTACAGTATGTGTATTCACCAGCCTATGTGCCTTATGTTCCACCTTATTATTACGGATTTTATCCGCCATGGTTTGGATTTGCAACAGTTATGGCGGTAGGTATTTATCGTTCCAATCATTGGGGCTACCATGGTGGATATTATGGCGGCCATTATCATGGTGGAAATAATAATGTCATCATCAATACCGGGAACCGGAATCAGATAAATCATTATAATAATAGCAGAAATACATCCAATACTGTCGCTAATAACAGAGCAAAAGGTAATTACGGAACCGGATCGGCAAATCGCCCGTCTGCAGGAACTTCTAATCGCGCATCTACAGGGATGTCTAGTCGTCCATCCGCAGGAACTTCCAATCGTGCTTCTACTGGAATGTCCAACCGTCCGTCAGCAGGTACATCCAATCGTTCTTCTTCAGGGATGTCTGCGCGTCCATCCACATCAAACTATTCCCGGTCGTCAATGGGAGGAGGCCGTTCTATGGGCGGTGGGGGTGGAATGAGGGGTGGCGGCGGAGGCAGAAGACGATAGTTACGGCTTGGGTTTAAGTAAGTTTTTGTCAGCAAAAAAAGCGGCCAGGCGTTTTTCCCCCAGCCTTTGCAAAATTAAATGCAACACTCTTTTATTGCGTAGAGAGGTCAACATCAGATGCACTCATATCTCTCACGCATACATATTTTCCATTTCTTTTTTCAAACAGACTCATATAATTTCCTTTGTTAATGCCCGTATTTGTAGAGTCAACAACGGTAAAATGGCCGATTTCTAAAACCAGATTTCCGTCATTGGATACAAAAACTTCATTCGTTTTAAAGGAAATTTTACTGGAATTCGTATTTAAGTCAGATTTTAAAAATTCTACAATTGCCTCTTTACCTACTAAAGCCGGCCTGTTTTGAAAAAAACTTGTCGCATCATCTGCATAGTAGCCAATGTCTTTAAGTACTCCATCATTGTACAAACCAGCAAATTCATCTTCCTTGGCCTGGATTTCTTTTTTTATCTGTTCTTTGTCAATTACCGGTTCTACGGTTTCTTCTTTCCGGGTATTACAGGCAAACAGAAAAGTTATTATACATCCAAGTGCCAATGCTTTTTGAGCCATGCCTTTCATAAAATAAATTTATTCTTTCTTTAAAATTAACAATTTTACACATCACTTAAAAGTAGTATAAAATAGAATATCGGGTGGTTTTTAAAATTAGTTTTGTATTCTCAGATGGAGCTTTTCCTCCGTCCACATTTCAAATCGACCCAGTGAAGCCTGAAATTTTTGTTTGGAACTAACAAATGCGGTAGTTGCACAAACAGTTTAAAAAGCAAATATACGGTTTGATGAACCGGTTCTTTCAGGAGCGAAACGAACAGGCAGTTTACTAAAATCTTCCGTAAATATTACCAGTTAAAAATAAAATTGAATTGTACAATCTGAACTTTGGTGATTCAATTCATCCCGATAAATGTTGTTTACTATATTGCCTCCGGTAGGCCAGGCCCTTTGCCTCGCGCATGATGCGATTGGAGACCTTAACATTTTAACCCACTAACAGATAATGATAGTTAATACAGGAGAAGAGCCATTAGACAGCCCGAAAGGAGCTCAACCGGAAAACCCTTCAGACGAAATTATCCCCGCTAAAAACACAGAGACAATCAACCCAACAAAAGAAACAGAAAGTATGGAAGTACATCATCATGCTCATCACGAAGGAAAGAAAAACTGGAAATCTTATTTCCGGGAATTTTTAATGCTGTTTCTTGCTGTGTTCTGTGGATTTTTGGCCGAGTATCAACTTGAGCATGTAATAGAAAATCAAAGGGAAAAACAATACATCCAATCATTAGTTGCTGACCTTAAAAGCGATCAGGATGTTTTATCCCGGCATATGGTTCATCTGAAAACCGGCATTTCCATGATGGATAGTATGATGGGCATCTTAAATGATCCTTTTCAAATCAAGGATAGAACAGGGGAATTATATTTTTTGGCGAGACTGGCACCCAGGTTAAGTCCGCTTTCAAATAACAACAGAACTTTTGAACAATTAAAGAACTCTGGTAATTTCAGACTGATCAGGAACCTTGGTATTTCCAATAAGATTATGATGTATTATGAAAAGTTCCCGCTGATACGCCTGCTGGAATCTATCAATGAAACCGAGTTTACAGAGTACAAAAAAGTCGCGTCCAGGCTTTTCAACCCGGCTATACTTTTAAAAATGGAAGGGGCAAATAACGAGATAATAAGGGTTAATGGCAATCCCCCATTGCGCACAACAGACATTGAGTTATTGCAGGAGTTATCCGTTTTTACTGTTTATATGCATGGTACAAAGAAAGGAGTGATGGCAGCTGACGAAGAACTAAAAATTGCGGGAGCCGGACTAATAGAATATTTACAAAAGGAATACCATTTAAAGTAACACCTGCAGATAGCTCGGATGCATTATTATTCTCTCAGCCTGTGAGAATATACTTTAGTGCAGAACTTCTTAATGTATTGGAGAAATCCATTTCAAAACCTGAACTTTCTAAGCATTTTGAATACTCAATAGCACTTGAAACCATGCACAAAACATAATCGCACATTAACCATATCAGAACCATCAGATGAAATTTTTAATTTTTATAGTGGTGACCTTTACAGGACAGGATATTTCAGGGCAGGTCAGTACATATAAACGGCTTATCTCCTCCGTTACTATTGACAAATACTTTAAAGATACTTTGACCTTCACTGCGAAATGGGATTACCCATGGTATATTGTTGATGATGATGATGGAGGCAATATGGAAAATACTTTGGGCGGGGAATTGACCGAAACCGATACAGCGCACCTGTATCATACCGCAAACTGCCGGACAAATCATCAGGGAAGACACAATATAAGATACTGTAATGCTATTTTAATTGAGGATACGATAAGCTTATTATTTCCACCGGAACTTCCTGCATATGCAAGTGGATTGTTAGTGTACATAAAGGATAATTTTTTTTGGACTGAATTTTCTGCAACCTATCCTGCTCCCACGGGCAGGCTATCATGGGATATAACCAAACAAAAATTAGTTCTTAACAAAAAATCTTACAGTTCCGGCGACTTAATTAAAGGATATTTGGAAATAGAATTTATTGAAACGAGCATCGATGCCAACAGAAAGACCATTAGAAATAAATATTATTATAAAGGATATTTTAAAACTCCGTTGCTTATTAAAGACTGAAGATTAGCAGCTAAAATCAGTTTGGCATTCGAAGGCCAGCCAATAAGTTTTCAGGTACAGATCACGACACAGTGACATATCCGGCTAATGAAAAAAACCAGGCAATATAATTTGCTCTCAGCTTTGTTATCTTTATTCACAACAGTTCGGGCTGGCCTGACATGGAATATCCCAGGTCGCCAGGCTATCATGTTAGCTGTAATCATGACGACACCGAAGAGCTATTCGTTTTTACTAGTCATCTCTTTGAATATTTTTTTTTGTTGCAGGGATAATAATGGGACGCGGCTCGTCAGCCGGACCATTAATTCAAACCAAGGCATTGCCATTGACAGTTTAAATTTTATTAATGACGGACCGAAAGATTTTACATTGGAGTATTTCCCTGTAAAAACCATTCGTTTGGCTGGAGTCAGAGAATGCCTGATTACCGAACAGGATAGTGTATCTAAGAGGGTTGCAAGAACGGTTCAGTTTGACAAAAACGGTAACATTATCAAAGACGAGAACAATTTTTTTTCCTGGTGGTTTGAAGGAAAGATGAGAGGGAACTACAACTATCAATATGATGAAACAGGCAGAAAATTAATAATGAAAGGTATTTCTCAGGAAGATACTAAAGATAGCGTAATGACCATATGGAACTACAACTCAAATGGATTGCTTCTTTCAAGAGATGCATATGAATTTTCAAAAAAGCTTAAACCAGGTGGGGACAGACATTTACCAGGCCCCAATGACTATGAAAAAAATCCAACATGGAATAAGGTGCAGAGCTATAGGTTTTCACACAGGGCTGACAGCCTGACTATTGAAACATTTGCCGGGAACAAATCGGTAAACAAAGAAAATTATCAGTTATATTTTGACAGCTCTAAAAAATTAAAGCAGGTAATAAAGTTTGAAAATGGATCTTTAGTTAAAACCACTGACTATACATTTGAAGCGGGCAGCATTACGGGGTATGTCAAAAGAAAAATAAATGATGGTACCGAATGGACTTACAAATCCAAAATAATTTTAAATGACAAAGGCAATTTAATTGAAAAGGTTGTTTTTGAAAGCGACGATTCTGAAGTAAAAATGATTGTTAGTTATATTGCAAACGGTACTATAAAAACAATAAAATGCAATAACACCATCCAGGAATTTCAATACAGCTACTACTGAAGAAGAATGCGCCCGGCGTCAGTTTGCAGGTACTGCAGTACGTTAAGAGTGGTGCAGGCAATGAACAGCTCTGCCGGAGCGTCCTGTGCAGGTCAGTTGTTTCCAGAATAAAATGCAGTGACCCGCAATATTTACCTCCGTGAAAATGGGAAACAAATTTCATTTACTGGACCCTCCTGAG
>JAATGW010000598.1 GCA_015654495.1 Chitinophagales bacterium | reverse complement strand
CCTGGCAAACAAATAGAAATACTAAAAACAGTAAAATAAATTGGCAGTTTACAAACAAAGAAGCAAGAGTAAAATTGAAAAGACTCTATCCGTCAATTTATGCTTAACATAACACTAGGTTGATATCTCAACCAGAACCCAGATTCGAGATACCAGTTACCAGTCACCAGAAACCAGTTACCAGCCACCAGATCTACTGCTTCACCCATTTCTGTGTGACGAGATAAACAAAATAATTTCCAGGTGCTCCAAATGTATAGGTAAACTCCAACGTATCTTTGTTTGCCGAATAGTGCCCGATATTTCCCTGGTAGGTATTTTTCAGAATCCTGTCCTGCGTTACAGGAATAAACCAAAGCGTATCTGCGTTGGCATAGGGAACCGAAAGCACCCAATCCGGATCTGGTGTTCTTGCTGTTTGTATGATGCCAAATGTGCTGTCGTTTTGCAGAATAGTATGGGCTGAAAAACTGTCGACACCTACAAAGCCGCCGATATTTTTGGAAACAGATTCCTGCACTTTCCAGTTTCCAACAAATTGATTTGCGTCGGAATAAAGTTGAGCAGCAATAGAGATATTTCCTACAGAGGTTGTTTGCCCCCTGGTAACGCTTACTGGTTTAATCAACCTGGGAACGTAACCCGGAGCACTCACGCTTACCATCACCTGATAATCGCCTGGTGGTAAACCGGTAGATTTGAAATAGCCGCTTCTCAGGGGATCAGGTATACACACGGAAGTAAATCCTGCATTCATTGGGCTATCCGGTTGAATGGTTACAGATGATACGGCAGCTGGATTTGCAATATAACCTTCGATAGCGCCTGTTTGTGTTTCATCAAAACTACGCAGATGGGGGAGCAGTGTATATATGTTACTGACTGTATCGTGTAACACGGATGCTGCCGCATTAAAATCAATCCAAATTGAAATACTTTCGTTTGCTCCTACTTTATATCCTGCGGGAAAAGCGGCGCCATTCTGCAAAATTGCTGCCGGGATAATAAGAGGGTATGTAACGCCATTATCTGAAATCGAGTTTCCTGATGCTCCGAATTTGAGCCTGAACTGTTTTATTTCTACCTGATCAATCTGCGTGTTTGTGAGTGTTGCTTCTGCTCCGTTTTGAAGGCTAAGCAGATTGATGATGCCCGGATTATTCAATGGTAAAACCTGCCACCCTGTGGTAATAGTAGAATCAGCTGAACTGTTATACTCCAACCCCGATAAGTTAACATTGATCGCTGAATAGAAAGCAGGGTTATCTGTCAGCACGATTTCTATTTGTCCTTTTTCGGGGGTGGGATCCGGATTGTCATCTTTTCCGGATTTGCCGCAATTGACAAATCCAAGATAAAAGCCAAACGATATCAGTAATGCGCACCTTTTAATTTTCATATCAGTGGGGGGGAGATTGAAAATTATAACGAAAATAACCCGTTTTTGTTTTGAATCCACACGGTCAAAGCAGTGCCTACGCTTTTATCATGATTCTGAAAATCTCCGATCAGACCTGAATTGCGGTGGCTGATCAAAGGCTGTGAACTTATGAAATAATAATTTTTATCTGCGCACTACAAAGGAAACAGGAGTGCCTTTCTGACCTATGGACTTCAATTTAAAAAACTAATGGGAGATACATCAAAGAAAATTTCAATTTCATAGGAAGATCTCCCGATCCACATGAATCTCTTTGAGAAAAATCTCATCATGACTCACCACAAAAATAGTTCCTTCGTATTCATTTAATGCTGCTGTAAGAATTTCAATATTTTGAATGTCAAGATTATTCGTTGGCTCATCCAGCATAATAATATCAGGTGCTTTAGAACCGATTGTAATACAGCAAATCACTAATCGCATTTTTTCACCGCCGCTGAGCGCTTTGCAGGGTTTATCCCAATCGGCTGCTGAAAACAGAAAACGATTCAGCCTGATTTTAACTTCATGTTCCTGTAATACAAAAGCATTAAACCGCTGGGCCTGTTCATAAACCGTGATGGCATTGTCAATGAGCGAATATTCCTGGTCAATATAAACGGATCTGCTTTCAGCCCTGTAAACATTACCGGAGATGGGTTCTGTGTTGCCGCGGATTATATTGATCAATGTTGTTTTCCCTGATCCGTTCTTACCTTTCAAGGTAATCCGTTCACCACTTAAGACCTGAAAGTTTAATGGCTCTTTCCAAAGCAGATCATCATTGTAACCATAATTTAAATCTGTGGCTTTAAACAATACCTTTCCTCTGTGCAGGAATGAATTATCGAAACCAAATTTTATGGCAGATGCATCAGGTGATTCTTTTCTCAATGCATTCAGTTCATTGGAAATTCCAGTGAGCTTTTCAGTATGTGCATCTTTCAATCTTGAACTTGTTTTTTCCGCGTTATTCCTGAAAGTGTTCATGGAAATTGTCGGTAGTCCGGCTTTTTCCTGTTTCTTTTTCCCCCGTGCCTCGAGTTTTTGCTGCCGCTCAGCTGTTTCACGCGCTGTCACTTTTGCTTTCCTAAGTTCTTTTTCCTTGTTCTTAAGATCCTGACTCAATGCATCAGCTTCGATCGTTTTTTGTTCTTTATAGAAATCATAATTGCCTCCATAAATACTTAGTCCCCCTTTTGTAAGCGCAACAACCTTCTCAGCAAGATTGAGCAATTTCCGGTCGTGACTTACAACAACTAAAGTCGCTTTGCTGGTCTGAATAAATTCATACAGCATTTGCTTCCCTTCTGAATCAAGATGGTTACCCGGTTCGTCCATTAAAACAATCTGAGGTTGGTGAATAGCAATTCCGGCCAGGAAGACTTTCGTTTTCTGGCCGCCACTTAAGATGCTTATTTTTTGCTGCATGTCGACATCGCCGATCTTCCAGAACAGTAGCGCTTTACGGCATCTCTCTTCAATCGTCCAGTCATCATTCAGGATGGCAAGATTTTTTTCGCCGGGATTCCCGTCAAGAATTTCTTTTAACGCGTTTAGTTTTTGTGAAACCTGCAGGGCTTCGGCAATGGTGAGGTCATTGTATTGTCCGAATATCTGTGGAACAAACCAGGGAATTGAATCTGTTTTTAAGAAACCGGACGATAGCGTTAATTCACCAGCAATGATTTTCAAAAGCGTGGATTTCCCGCTGCCATTATTGCCTGTGACAGCAATCTTTTCCTGGTTACCGACAGTTAGGTTGAGATCTTCAAAGATTGCACCTTTGTTGGGATGCGCATAATAGACATGCTGAAGAATTATCATGATTTCTTTCTTGAAAAGTGAACAGGAACAGCACTCTGAGTATGAGTCTGTGTTTGATTCGAGTGAAAGAAATCCGATTTTACATGAAGATTTTATTTGTTGAGAGCTGTAAAATTACAAAATTTTTACGTTAAACGTTGAACGTTGAACGCAGGATTAGGTAGTTTAACCGATTTCATTTACCAGGCTTGTTTTTCAGGATATTGATTACACATGCCTTTGTCCTTATCTTTAAATTTTTTGCAAAATCAGCTACAAATATTTGATTCGTTTTTATTTGGTCAACACTAACCTGAAATTGGTCTTTCACCCCTTCAGAGCTAAGAAGCCCATATTGAATTCGCGTTTTTAATAAATCGAAAAGCGCACTTAACTATTAATGTTTTTGAATTTGACGAAAGATATATTTCCAGGAAATCTCAGGGAGGATAATTTCTTTATGGAAACCCAGATTTAAATTCTTAACCCGCCTTGGCGGGTTAAGATAATAGAAAAAACATCTCCTGGAGTAAAAGCTCTGAAGGGGTGTAAGATCAAATTCAATCCCTATGAGGTTTATCAATAGTAACGGGTACGGCCTTGGAAATCTCAAACCCGTAAAGTCAATACAGTAACCTATTGTCGGACAAACTATTTAATCCTACGTTAAACGTTAAACATTCAACGTTTAACGTCTTCCAGTTTCTTCCTGGTTTCAGGTGAGTCCTGAATGGCCAGTGCTTTTTTATACTGATCAATCGCTTCTTCTTTATTGCCTTCGGACCCAAAGAAATCCCCCATAGCTACATGTACGCCCGAACTTTCCGGGTAATTGCTAAGATTCAATCTGAATAAATACTCGGCTTCTTCTTTGCTGCCCGCTTCAAGCGCACGATAACCAAAATAGCTGGCAAGGTCCTCTGGTACCGGCATAGCATACCCGAATTGTTTCGAAATCGCTTTATAATGATCTTCTATTTTATGTACAACAGGCATAGTAACATTAAACTGTTCTTCTGCTGCCAGTTTCAAAGGATAGAAATCGAAAAAAAAGTGCATCGCATCATATTCTGAAATCAGCGGAACTGACCCATGATCATCGTCATTATAATACCGGCCCCGGTATCTAAGCTGATGCGGCGTATTCTGTGCAAAATATTTATTTAGCTCCAGTATCGCCCTGATATGCCTGGTGAGAGGAGTAGTATCATTCTGAACTTTTGCCGTATCCATTCCTGAAGTCATAGTGTTGGCAATACCAACAAACAGCGATTTGCCTGCAAAACTTTTACTGTCTGCTGTGGCTTTTATTTCATCTAAAAGTTTTTCGTTATCCCACCACATACTGGGATCTATGGAGAGATAGGCATTGAACAGTGACGGGTGATGAATGAGGGTATTCATAACCGTTAAACCACCCAATGAATGTCCGACGAATACACGGTAGGGCAAAGTGGGGTATAAGGAATCTATATGCGGTATCAGCTCCTTTTCAATAAAGGAAATAAATTTTTCACCACCACCGGAAGATTTTCCTGCGCTGCTATCGATATAAGGAGGATCAACAACTACATGTGTTGGTGTGAGATCCCTCATGCGATTGGTGTTTGGAATGCCAATAACAATCATTTCAGGTAATACTGTATTTCCATTAACAGAACTGAGTTGCTGAATCATTCCCACCACAGATTGAAAATGTGCATCTCCATCCAGCAGATATACTACAGGATATCGCTTCTTTCTGCCGGTTTCTTCTTTTGCCCCATCAGGCAGGTAAATCCATATTTTTCTGTTTTCACCAATAATCCCCGAATGGATGGAATCGATCTTTCCCAGTACAATTGAATTATCCTGCTTTGCTCCCGTACAGGATGCGGCGAAAACCGACAAGGTGATGATGAAATATTTCATTTGATATTATTGAACAAATGTAAGGGAGAAAGAGAGAAAGAGAAAGAGCTAGAGAAACAGAAACAGTAACAGAAGCGGAAAGAGAAACAGAAAACTGTAACAGAAACAGAAACAGTAACGGAGAAGAACCTTCGGTACCAATCTTTCAAGCTCCGGCTGTTCCTCTTGCCTTTTGCCTGTTTCAGTAACAGAAACAGTAACAGGAATAATGACAGGCAACCGGTCATTACGGACCGTGCATTTCCGGAACAGCAGACTATCTCCAAACTCAGTCTTTTCTGATCACGCGGCCATTTTTCATTACAAATTTTATGGATTTAATTGCATCAATATCATTCAGCGGATTTTTTTTTACTGCGATAATATCAGCCTGGAAACCATTTTCAACGGAGCCACGTGATTTTTCGATACCAAGTAATTCAGCCGCGTTGATCGTCATGGTCTGGAGGATATATGCTGGAGGAATGCCGGCTGCTTTCCAGTTACTGAGTACCTTCAGATTTGATTCCACGCGGTTCAGGCCAGGAAGATCAACGATAATGTCTGTACCAAAAGCCATTTTTGTACCAACTTTATAAGCCCGTTTCAAACGGTCAATCACGTTTTTCTCCAATGCTTTTGCCATTGCCGAATCCATACCGTAGGCATACCAGTTTTCAAACGCAAAATCAGTTCCTACAAGAAACATTCCCTTTTCTTTCATCAGCTGCAATTGTGCATCAGTTAAACCGAAACCATGCTCAATTCCCGCAGCACCACCTGCGATCACATTATTTGCTGCTTCTTCGCTTTCCGCAACATGTACGGTTACCCTGATCCCGAATTTTTTTGCTTCATCAACAGCTGCCCTGATATCTTCTGCATTATAAATGCCATTATCGCCTGTTACCATTTTGATCACTGTGGCTCCGTAGTACACATTTTTTCTCACTGCTTTTTTGATTTCATCCGGACTATCAGCATCGATGTATTCCAGTTTCCAGAAAAATTCATGGTCATGATTAATACCACGCGACTGACCGCCATAGGGTGCAATTATTTTTCCGGAATAAATAATGGTAGGGCCGTTTATCCAACCCATATTAATGGCTTTGATCACATCGGCAGAGGTATAGTCAGCATCGTTTCCTATTTCTTTAATGGTGGTGAAACCGTTTTCCAAAAACTGCTGTGCAACAACCGATCCCCTCAATGCCCTGAACGCATTGCTTTCCGTAGCATACATTTCTGCATCGTTAAGTGACCGGTATGGGAAGTTGGAACTGATATGTACATGGCAGTCCATTAGT
>JAATGW010000445.1 GCA_015654495.1 Chitinophagales bacterium | reverse complement strand
CATTAATTCTTTAATAAGCGCAATTGCTTCCTCCAGCACATCTTCAAATAACGGTGTGCGGTGACCGATTTCCAGGATGGACAAACCCGTATCGTTAAAATTCAGAATTGACCTCGAAGCTTCTTCAAAAACTTCTTTCGGCAACACACTCGGACCTGAGTTAAAATTGTGTTTTCTGGCGATCTTTTCCGTTGTACCCATAAGCTGATTTCTAAATGACCGGAAAATCCGGAGGCGCAAAGTTAATTAATTTGCGCATGTACGGTCTCCTCTGGGATCATTGTTCCATAGCCGGTTCAATTCTTCCCATTCCCTGAGGTCTTCCGCTGAAAAAATCTGTCCGCTCAATCCGTTAAGGTCAGGTTGCCCTGCATCGACCCATGCTGTAAACCAGAAACAGGCAACAGCATAAACAGACTGGCGCATCCTCCTTTCAACCATTCCATTCAGTATCTGTTGATATGCAGTTGTATATTCTTCAGAGTATTGCCGCACAAGCAATCCATTCCGGTTTTCATAAGCATACTTTCTGAACACAGAGAATCTGTTATTTAATAATTTCTCCTGCATCAGAACTGTATCTGCGGCCGCAGCACTTTCCAGAACCCGCTCCCAGATAAACTGATCAGGCCTGCGCAGATAATCAGCCTTCCCAATAATAAAATCATATTGTTTTTCTGCAAATAATTCCGGTATCCTGCTTTCCCAGAATCCATGAATGCCAACCTGATCGGTTAACTGACCGTTGTGATTGCTGCTTGTATGGAGCGGTACATGCGCGTCACCGATATAATGACCAATTTCAGCAGACAGTTTCAGTATCAGTGCTGCATTCTTTTCTTTAAAAGCATTTGTAAGACGGCGGTGCATACGCTGGATCCACCAGGGAACTATGCCATGCTTCTCCAGGCTATCTGATGAAAATCTGGCAACTGCGGAATCCCATTTGTGTGGAAGTTTTTTATATGGAAAAGATCCATAGTGATCCAGGTCGATATAATGTCTTGGTCCTTCTGCAGCCACCAGATAGCGGCGCTTATCGGGGTCAACAGCATGTTCTGTGAGAAATCCGGCATGCTGTTTATAAAAAAGAATCATCGGAGGAGGTAAGAGAAAAACTGCACATGCATTTATTTTTTTATGCCCGAAAAAACCCCAGCAATAGCAATCATTTGAAAATGAAAGCAACACAACCACCAACACAGGAACCCTTATCAACCTCATTTATTTTCCTTATTCACTTCCACAGAATGCTCTTCCTCAATTTCTGTAACTCCTCCCGATATGGCAAACTTCATCGCATCGGCAGCAGCAATATCGGTTAATACCTTCACCCTGTTTTTCTGCACGAAATAAAGATGGCCCGCAAATGCGTATGACTGCGGAACATATACGGCTACATGTTCTGAAAGCCCGAATTCAAGCAGGGCTTCGTGGGTGATAAAGCCAATTTGCCATACATCTTCAGAGAAAATACTAACCAGCACAGCGCGGTCAAACTTCCGCTTGTTGCCGGCAAATGCTTCAAAAAAGTCTTTCACTGTCGTGTAAATAATCCTGATGCCCGGTGTCCGTTCCAGCAAGTGATCAAAAAGATCTACCAGTTTACCCACCACAAATGATGATGATATGTAGCCCACCAATAATACCAGCAGTATCACAACCAGGAAACCCAATCCCGGAATCCTTTGAGGATAACCGAACTGATCAAGCTTTATCCAGGTGGGGAACAGGATCTGGAGCAGGTTGGGAAGTATTCTGTCGATCCAGTTAAAGAGGGATAGTACTGCCCATCCTGTGATAAAGATCGGCGCGAGGATAATCAGCCCCTGAAAAAAATAGGGAATTATGTTTTTAAACCTGAATTTGAATCTCATTGGTTGAAGTTTCACTGCAAAAGTAACTATAAGCCAATGGGCTCCGGAAGTGTTGAACACAAATCTTCAGGTGAAAAAACCACCCGGAAAAAGGTTATTCACCCTATCTGGCGTAAAACAGGTTTTTTTGAGCCAGGGCAAAAAGCCTTGCCGTTTACCGCCTCTGTTCCGCAATTGACCGTTGCCTGTTCCCTTTTTGCCTTTTTAGCATTTTTCAACCAGAGTTCCGGCATTAGTTTCGGCAAGTAGCGATTCCGGAATTCATCAATTCAAAAAAATCCGAAGAAAAATCAAAATTTTTAAAGGTTCTTTTGAATATATGCGTCTTTGAGAATAAATCAGTTCTGTAAAAATTTGTCCATTTGAAAAAAGGATGAATGGTGATTTTTTTATATGGAAACTCGAATTACAAATAAAGTTTCCATAGTTTTGCCGTCCAATTAAGTAATGACAGAAATGAAGCAAAGAATTCAGAGCCGGGCAATGGATCTGTTCATGAAATACGGGATCAGATCCGTGTCCATGGACGATATCGCCACACAATTGGGAATCTCAAAAAAAACCATCTACCAGTATTTTGCTGATAAGAACGAGCTGGTACTTGCCGTAGTAGGTGAGGATATCCGGGATCTGCAGGAAAATTGTATTAAGTGCGGTGCCAACGCTACGAATGCCATTGAAGAGATCTTTCTCACAATGGAAATGATTCAGGAACTGCTGATGAACATGAACCCGATGGTATTGTACGACTTGCAGAAGTTCCATTTTGAAGCTTATAAGAAATGGATTGAGCACAAGAATAATTTTTTACTCGTCTCCATTGAAAATAATATCCGCAATGGAATAAAGGAGGGTTATTACCGGCCTGATCTGAATGTGGAGGTATTATCTAGGTTCAGACTTGAATCCATGCTGATCCCTTTTAACATCGAAATTTTTCAACCGGGTAAATATAGCCTTGTAGATGTTACCCTTCAGTTGCTTGAACATTTTCTTTTTGGGCTGGTAACGGAAAAAGGATACAGGTTGATTGTTAAGTACAAACAGGAAAGAGAAATAAATATTAAGAAATAAACCGAAGGGTATGAGAAAAAAGGAATTAATTCTTGGAATACTACTGATTGCAGGTATCTCCATGAAAGCGCAGCAAAAATTTGAGTTCAATGTAAAAGAAGCTGTGGAGCACGCATTGGTCAATGTAAATGATCTTAAAAATCTTCGTGTAGACCGCAAAATTCAGGATGCGCAAAATAAGGAACTGACTGGCCAGGCACTACCGCAATTGTCGGGTACAGCCAGTATGCAGCATTATTTCAGCATTCCCGTTACGCTTCTGCCGGACTTTGTATCTCCTGCGGTATACGGCGTACTTACGGATGAGGGTGTGGTTGACGGAAATGGAAATCCGATCCAGAAACCGACCGGCGAAACACAGTATTTCCCTGCACAGTTCGGTGTACCATGGCAGGCTTCTGCAGGATTTGCATTTCAGCAGCTCTTGTTTCAACCTGATGTGTTTGTTGGCCTGCAGGCCCGGAGTACTGCTTTGAAGTTTGCTGACATGAATGTAAAAGTGATGGAGGATAGCGTAAGAAGCAATGTTTACCGATCCTATTACTCAGTGCTTATAGCGGAAAAAAGAAAAGTATTCCTGGTTGAAAGTATTCAGCGCCTTGAAAAACTACTGAGCGATCAGAATAAACTTTATAATAGCGGATTTGCTGAAAAACTTGATATCGACCGAACTACGGTAAACCTGAATAACCTGCGTACTAATAATATGCAGACAGACAATCTGATCTATCTCGGTTATGCATCACTGAAATATGCATTGGGCTTGAATCAGAAGGATACGCTGGTACTAAAAGACACATTGGCGGTGGACTATGTAAAGAGAGATTTACTGGATGCATCCTCCTTTAATTATGAGGACCGCAGTGAAATCCAGTTATTGTATACACTCCGCGATTTACAACAGCTCGATCTTAAGAGGTTTAAACTGGCCTATCTCCCTACTATTTCTGCTTACTGGAACTTCAGTGGTACTGCTCTCAGGCAGAAATTTGATTTCTTCAATTCAGATCAACCCTGGTATAAGTCTTCTGTTGCTGGACTGAATATCAACGTGCCGCTTTTCGATGGCCTTCAGAAACATTACCGGGTTAAGCAGGCTCAATACCGCCTTGAGAAAACTACCAATAACCTCGAGAATATGCAAAAGGTTATTGACTTCCAGCGCGAAGCTGCATTTACCGTTTTCAAGAACTCACTTGCAACGCTTGATGCTCAGGAGAGAAATATGCAACTCGCCGAAAGAGTGTTCTTCACTACAAAAAAGAAATATGAATCAGGCCTGGGGTCAAGCTTTGAAGTTCTTCAGGCTGATACTGACTACCAGACCGCACAGGGAAATTATTTTCAGGCACTATTTGATGCAACCACAGCCAAAATCGCCTACTACCGCTCCCTGGGTAAACTCTAATTCAAAACTAACATGACATACTTTAATAAAGCATCTACAATGAAACAGACCTTATTGATTGCCACACTATTTTTCCTGGCTGCATGTGGCGCAAGTACTGCCGATAAACCCGGTAGCTTGAATGAAAAGAAAGCAGCAGTTGAATCGCTGAAAAAACAGAAAGAGGAGCTCGACAAAAAAATCAGTGCGCTTGAATCTGAAATAGTAAAGCTCGATCCCAGCGCTGTGGAAGAAAAAACAAAACTGGTAGGTATAACCGAAGTAAAGTCACAGGACTTGGAACACTATATTGATTTGCAGGGGAAAATCTCCACTGAGAACATCTATTTTGTTTCCCCGCGCGGTCAGGGTGGGCAGGTCAGGGCCATATATGTAAAACTCGGCGACCATGTAAAGAAAGGTCAGCTGCTGCTCAAACTTGATGATGCTGTAGTGAGGCAGAATATAGCGCAGCTGGAAACACAGATCAGTTTCGCAAAAAACCTGTACGAACGCCAGAAAACACTATGGAACGAAGGCATAGGAACAGAAGTTCAGTACCTCACCGCAAAGAATAATGTTGATAATCTGGAAAAACAGATGTCGGTAGTAAAAGAACAATTGAATCTTTCCAATGTATACGCTGAAGTTTCCGGCATAGCGGAAACTGTAAATATCCGCGTAGGTGAATTCTTTACCGGATCACCACAGGCAGGTATTACAATTGTCAATCCATCGGTACTTAAAGCAGTAGTGGACGTTCCCGAAAATTATGTTGCAAAAATCAGAAAGGGTATGCCGGTTATTGTAGACGTTCCGGATATCGGCAAACAATTCAAAACCAATATCAATCTGGTAAGCGAAACGATTAATAGTATTTCACGCAGCTTTATCGCAGAGGCAAAAGTTCCGGGCGATCAGTCGCTGAAACCAAACCAGGTTGCTGTTGTAAAAATCCTGGACCATCAATCAAAGAATGCTGTAGTTGTTCCCGTGGAAATTATCCAGACGGACGAAAATGGTAAATATATCTATGTAGTTGCAGATGAAAAAGGTAAGAAGGTTGCAAAGAAGAGAGCAGTTACAATCGGCGAATTCTATTCCGACCTGATTGAAGTGAAAACCGGTCTTGCAGTCGGAGATAAAGTGATCACGAAAGGATTTCAGGGTCTATATGAAGGCCAGTTACTTGAGCAGGCAGCGAATTAACAAAGGCAGGGAAGATCAACAAATAATTACGATGGCAAATCAAAATCAATCCGGTGAAATGCATCACCTGATTAAAAGCGCAAAAACATTTTTTGCAACGAACTGGGCTATTGGCAGTAAAACTGCCGTTTATCTCATAACACTGTTTATAACTCTATGGGGAGTAAGCCTCTTTATCACTACACCCAAAGAGCAGTTCCCTGATGTGGTGCTTCCTACCATTTATGTGCAAACAGTATATATCGGAAACTCACCAAAGGATATGGAAAACCTGGTTACCCGACCTATTGAAAAGGAACTCAAGGGTATCACCGGTGTGAAGATTAATAAAATTACAAGTACCTCACTGCAGGACTTTTCGGCAATCATTGTTGAATTTGCAACAACTGTAAAAACGGATGAAGCTCTGCAGAAAATGCGTGACGCAGTTGATAAAGCAAAAAAAGACCTTCCAAATGATCTTACGCAGGAACCAACAATTCAGGAGATCAGCCTTTCTGAAATTCCGGTGATGGCGGTTAACGTTAGTGGAAGCTACGACGGTGCAAAACTCGCCGACTTTGCCGAACAACTTAAAGATAAGCTCGAAGAACTCAGTGAAATTTCACGTGTTGATGAAATTGGCGCACCCGAACGCGAAATTCAGGTGAACGTCGACAAGTACAAGATGGAAGTGGCGAAAGTGAGCTTCACTGATATTGAACAGGCGATACAACGTGAAAATGCAGACATTTCGGGAGGCTTGCTTGAAGTTGGTGAACAGAAACGGACACTGAGGGTAAATGGTCAGTTCAAATCCGCTATGGATATTAATGCTGTTGTTGTAAAAAACATCAATGGTGCGCCTATATATCTCCGTGAAATTGCAGAGATCCGCGATACGATCAAGGAACGTGAAAGTTATGCCAGGCTTGAAGGAAAAAATGTTGTTACACTAAGTATAATCAAAAGAACCGGTGAAAACCTGATTGAAACATCGGCAAAGGTGAACCAGGTGGTGAATGAAATGAAACAGAATGTGTTTCCAAAAGATCTTAAAATTGTTATAACAGGAGATCTTAGTATCAAAGCCGCCACATCTTTTAACGAACTCGTCAACTCAATAGTGATCGGGTTTATACTGGTGATGCTGGTATTGATGTTTTTCATGGGTGTAACAAACTCTTTTTTTGTTGCACTCTCAGTTCCGCTGAGTATGTTTCTGGCATTTATCTTCTTACCAACGGCAGACGTATTTATTGGTTCCGCTGTAACGCTCAATTTTATTGTGCTGTTTGCGCTACTGTTCGGGCTTGGGATTGTTGTGGATGATGCCATTGTTGTTATTGAAAATACCCACCGCATATTTGTGCAGGGTAAAGGTGCAATCAGTGCTGAAGATGCTGCAAAATATGCGGCAGGTGAAGTATTTGTGCCGGTACTTGCGGGTACATTAACAACGCTCGCTCCATTTATTCCACTGTTATTCTGGCCGGGTATCATCGGAAAATTCATGATCTACCTCCCCACGATGCTGATTTTTACACTGACTGCATCTTTGATTGTGGCCTATGTAATCAACCCGGTTTTCGCTGTGGATTTCATGTCGCATTCTGATGAAAACAAAGAAACCAAATCGGCACTTTTCCGCAAACCATTTTTCTGGGTAACATTAGCAATTGCGCTCGTGGCGGACCTGATCGGATATTCGCAGAATAGTCCCGGTTATCGCTTTTTGGGCAATCTTTTATTGTTCTTCACTGTACTCGCGATTTTCAACAGGTATATTCTCTCCGGGGCAATTCACTCTTTTCAGCATAAATTCCTGCCTTCACTAATGAACAGGTATGAGTCACTGCTCACCTGGGCTTTAAAAGGCTGGCGTCCGGTTTATCTGTTGATCGGTACTTTTGGTTTGTTGATTTTCTCCTTTATGTTTTTCGGCGCAAGAAATGTGCCTGTACTCTTATTTCCATCAGGAGATCCGAATAATATTTTTGTATACCTGAAATTGCCGGCTGGTACCGATGTAAAATATACAGATTCAATTACCCGTGTGCTTGAGTCAAAAGTGTACCATGTTCTTGAAATGGACAAAAACCGGAAGAATGAACTGGTAGAATCAGTAGTAGCCAATGTTGCTGTGGGAGCAAGTGATCCAAACAGCGGCGACCGTAGTACAAGGCCGGAACTTGGACGAATCCAGGTTTCTTTTGTACCATTCGAAAAAAGGGACGGAAAATCAACAAAACCATACCTTGATTCTATCCGTGCAATTATGAAAGGCATTCCGGGTGCGGAAATCTCAATAGCACAGGAAAGTAATGGTCCGCCCACACAGTCGCCTGTTAATATCGAAGTTTCCGGAGATAATTTTGAAACGCTTACATCTACTGCTGTATCCCTGAAAAATTATCTTGATCTGAAAAATGTGGCAGGAGTTGAAGACCTGAAAATGGATGTGGACCTTACCAATCCCGAAATCAGTATCCAGGTGGATCGCGAAAGGGCCCTTACACAAGGCATTTCGACAGGTCAGGTGGGTATGGAAATCAGAACGGCTTTGTTTGGAAAAGAAATTTCAAAACTTAAGATCGGCGAAGATGAATACAAAATTCAGCTGCGCAATAATGAAATACAGAGGAAAACACTTTCAGACCTCCTCAATATGCGCATTACCTACCGCGATTTCAGTACCTGACAAATCAAACAGGTACCAATCAGCAGTGTGGTGAAAATTGATCTGACAAGTACATATGGGAGCATCAAAAGAAAAAATCAGAAGAGAGTAATTACGCTTTATTCAAACGTACTCACTTCTCAGGGATATACGCCTGCAGCTGTGAATGAAGAAATCAAAAAAGCTATTGATAATTTCAAAGACAAACCTGATGATGTAACTATCACACAGACCGGTGAAGGTGAACAAATGGCAGAAACATTCAGCTTTTTGCAATCAGCTTTATTTATAGCGATAGGATTGATTCTCCTCATTCTTGTTCTGCAGTTCAATTCCCTGAGTAAAACCGTAATCGTATTATCTGAAATTATTTTCAGTCTGATAGGAGTTTTATTAGGATATGCAATTACACGAAGTACCGCATCGGTAGTAATGACAGGTATCGGTATTATTGGTCTCGCCGGTATCGTTGTGAAAAATGGTATCCTCGTTATAGAATTTGCTGATGAGTTGCGCGCACGCGGTATGCGTACCCGTGAGGCTGTAATCGAAGCAGGAAAAACAAGGATCATCCCGGTATTGCTTACAGCTCTTGCGGCTATACTTGCGCTGATTCCGCTTGCTGTTGGACTGAATATTAATTTTATTACTCTATTT
>JAATGW010000751.1 GCA_015654495.1 Chitinophagales bacterium | reverse complement strand
CTGCCTACCGTCTACTGCCTTGCATTGGCTGTTTCCTTTTGCCTATATCCTGTGTTACTATTTCCCGACACCTGACTCCAGACTCCAGACTTTCGCCTCTTGCCTTTTGCCTGAATTATCATTTCCTGAAATAGTCAGCACTTCCATTGATCCAGTCTTCTCTCCGGTGAGAAAAGAAATCCAGGTCAATAGTGTGATTACTTAAGCTCTTAAAACTATGGGGAACATGTGCAGGAATAATTACTGCCTGTCCTTTTTTCAAAACAAAAACAGTATCTCCGATGGTAGCGCTCACCCTACCCTTAAGAATAAAAGAAAATTGTTCATTTTCATGGCTATGCATTGGAACAAACGCACCTTTTTTCATTTTAAAAATTCCAAAAGTTCCTTTTGCACCTGACTCAGTCTGCAGTGTGATTCCTTCCCGGATTTCTGTTGCTTTCAAACCTGATAATACTATCGGCTTTAACTGCTGCGCCTCAGCATGCAGATGGGAGACAATAATCAAAAGGAAAATCACCAATAGCCTGTGGCAGAAAATAATACATTTCATGATTTAATATTTTTAGTTTCCAATCCTGACTTCCATAATCAGCGTATTGAACTATTTTTTTGACAACCATTTTTCGACCGCTAAAGAAAATTCTGCAACATCAATCGGATGTCTGCTGGTAATTAAATTCCCGTCGGTAACTACTGCCTGTTCGAGAATGGTTCCACCTGCATTCTTCAGATCTGTTTGAATATTCCAGAAACCTGTCAGCTTTTTTCCCTTTAAAATATCTGCCGATGCCAGCACAACCGGGCCGTGGCAAATGGCGGCAATCAATTTTCCGGATTTGTTGAAATCCTGAACGAAGCGTATTACATCTTTGTCATAGCGCAAATTATCCGGGTTCCAGGCACCGCCTGGAATAAATACAGCATCGTATTCATTTACCTTGATCTGATCCGCTGTGCGATCAAATTTAACCCAGCCGACAGGTTGCAAATACTGAATGGCCATGATATGTGTTTTTGCCATCTCAGGACTGCTCAATCCATATCTTGCCGGAGCGGGATTATACTTTGGCGCGACGATATCTACTTCAGCACCCAATTCTTTGAAATACCATACCGGACCCAGCAATTCTATTTCTTCAAAACCATCTGCGGCAAGTACAGCAATTCTCTTTCCTTTTAATGCCGTTTTATTTTTGACGGGAGTAAAGAAGAAATCCCTGAGAGCTTCATTACCGGGAGCGTTGAGCAACTGAGATACAGGCATAACAGAAGCAACTGATGGTGAAGCCAGCTTGTTCAGTATTTCAAGTTCATTAACGCCGACTGTGCTCACTTGTCCGGCACTGACTTTGACCTGGCCTTCAGCATTTATAAAAGCAAGCAAGCCAATGCTGCCTGCAATAAGCAATTGATTAAATGATTTCATTTTTAAAAAATTAAGGTGATGTATTCAGATGATTTATACTTATTCAAATGAAAGGCTTGTAAAAGGGATCAGCCGGTGAAGACCGGATTGAAAAGGAGGATTCCGGATACTGCTGTTCAGATAATCGATCACCGGTTTTATCGGTGGAAATTTCAGGTGATATTGAAATGCTTCTTCATTTCTGAATTTTTCATAAGTGACAAAGCGGGTACTATCCTCTTCCAATTGTGAAAGCTGGTAGTTAATAACACCGGGTTCGCTACGAAACTGAGGCATTGCTTCGTGATAGACTTCTTTGAACCTTTTTTCAGTCCCCTTCTTTGCATCCACAAACAACATAATGGTGATAATGGTATCCGACTCTCCCGCAGGCTTCCGCCATTCCTGCCTCGGGAGTGGCTCCAGGTCCTTCACATAAATGTGTTTTGCAGGTGTGATCAGTGCAGGTTTTGTCATTGACGCTAACGATAAGGAGAGTGAATCAATGCTGCTTTTTTCTATCGCATACTTATCATTCCATCGTTCTATGATCCATATGATTGAAGGATCCGCATCCTCATAGTATGCTTCCGACATAATATTTCCATCCTGACCCAATGAATAAGAAACATAATCGCTAACGACTTTATGGAATGGCGCTTGGTATTCGGGATTGACTTCATAACGTGAAAGCCTTACTACAACATCATCGCTATTTTGTTGTTGTTGAATTTCGCCGGGGCTATTGTTATGAGTTGAACAACTCACGATAGAACTCATACAAAGCGCTAAAAAAATCAGCGTCACTATAAATTTTGCTCTGTTCTCATTTTCCAGCCGTATTCTGTTTCTCATTTTTAGAATTTTATTCATCACAACCTCGAGATTAAAAATCAGGTTTTGTATATCAGGAACCTGCTTTGAATACCAATCAGGCAGCAGGAGGGTAGTCACAAAAAATATGTGATAAACACCGCAATGAAATCTTTAGAGAATGAGCAAATTGTGAAGTGACGGACCATTCCTTTTCTTCATGCAGAAAAACTCTACG
>JAATGW010000579.1 GCA_015654495.1 Chitinophagales bacterium | reverse complement strand
CTGACGCGTCTACCAATTCCGCCATCCGGGCTTTCATTTAGAATGGGGGTGCAATATTAGTAAATAGAACTATCAATTTATGAAAAAAGTGAAAATAACATCTTGGGATTTAATCACCGTATAATGCAGAGACTTTAAAATTCGAAGAGTTCCGTATCAGGAATCCCTGCCTGCGTGACGCAGTCAGGCAGGGAACCTGCACATCCTTGCGAATACCAGACCTGCCTGCCGGCAGGCAGGTTTTGAGTCTGACGCGTCTACCAATTCCGCCATCCGGGCTTTCATTTAGAATGGGGGTGCAATATTTAGAATTCTCCCGCGACCAACAATTTCTTTTTGACGGCGGCTTCCTGTTTTATCCGTTTGAATATTTAGCGGCAAGGCTTATTTTTAACGCTATGACGATTATTGGACTGATCAGAGAGGAGAAAATTCCGGCCGATAACAGGGTTGCACTTACACCGGCACAATGCAAATGGATCCACAAAAATTCCGGCATGGTGAAAATTGTGGTACAGACCTCACAAACCCGTTGCTTTTCCGATAAGGAATACCAGTCTGCGGGAGTGGAAGTGGTAGAAAATATGCAGCATTGTGATATCCTGATGGGAATAAAAGAAATAGCTGAAGCTTCATTGATTCCAGGTAAAACATACCTGTTCTTTTCCCATACCCGTAAAAAACAACCCTATAACATGGCACTTTTTCAGGCACTGATCAGAAGTAAAATCACCCTGATTGACTACGAGTGCCTCGAACATGATGATGGAACCAGGATTATTGGATTCGGATTTTTTGCCGGAATTGTTGGAGCGCACAACGGACTTATGGCCTTTGGAAACCGGACGGGTGAATTCTCGCTGTCCAGGGTATATAAACAGCGAAGTTTCCGCGAGCTGATTCATACTTATTTCGGTTTAAAACTTCCCAATCTTCGCGTCGTAGTAACCGGTTCCGGTCGCGTAGCTCATGGTGTTCTTGAAATTATGAATCTGGTTGGTATGCACGAAGTGGAACCTGAAGAATACCTCGGACGTGAATTCAGCTACCCGGTTTATGTACACCTGAAAGGCGCAGATCTTTACAGACATAAAATCACAGGGGAGTATAACCGGAATGATTTTCACCTGCATCCGGATAACTACAATTGCATCTTCGACCAGTATGCCTTTAAGACTGATATTCTGATGAACGGTGTTTTCTGGGACAAACAAATACCGCGTTTATTTGAGAAAGAACTTATCCTCGATAGCAGGTTTAATATCCGGACAATTGCGGATATTACTGATGATGCAGGTGGATCTGTTCCGATAAATCTCGGTGATCAGACGATTGAAGATCCGGTATATGGAATTTCGAAAAAAGATTTCAGTAAGACAGCACCTTACCAGGATGAATCAGTAGACATCATCGCCGTTGGAAATCTTCCTAATGAATTGCCCCGCGATGCTTCCCGGTATTTCGGCGAACAATTAATCAAATATGTTTTGCAGGATCTTATTCGCGGCGGAAATCCGGTAATTGAAAGAGCAACTATGCTCAACAACGGCATTATTACTTTTCCGTATTTATATCTCTGTGACTATGCGGATCCGGACAAATCATTATAGATTGAAATAATAATCTTTCAGTAATTCTATAAACTCAGCAGTGTAATTTCCTTCAGAATCTGAGATAGTAATTATTGAAACTTCCGGATCTGGATTTTTGATTCTTGAAAAAATAATGACTGATCTGAAGAAGTCATGTGTGGGAGACTGTTTCATCAAAAGTTTTTCTCTGACATAAAAGCCACGCGCAGTTGCAGTTTCAATCATTTCATTATTTCGATAAAAGGGAATCAGTACAGCAATATGTCCCAATGGTTGAAGGAAAGACGACGCAACAGTTATCAGCTCATTTAATTCCAACCCGCTGCTGTGATGTGCAAGGTTCTTTTTTTCATCAGGGCTGACAAGCTGATTTTTATGAAAAGGAGGATTGCTGATGATCAGGTCGTAACTATTTCTGAATTCAAATTTTCGTACATCAGCATTGAAAACCTCGAGCCTTGTACTCCAGGAGCTGGCTGCACAATTTTCCTTTGCCTGTTCAGCTGCAGCACAATCTATTTCTATACCAGTAATTTCAGCTTTCGTCTTTTGAGCAAGCATGAGCATTAATAAACCAGTACCGGTTCCGATATCAAGTATATTGCGGATCCGGCCTTTGCTTTTCTCTGCCACCCAGGCGCCAAAAGTACAGGCATCTGTTGTAACTTTCATCGCGGATTTCTCCTGCTGAATTGTGAACTTTTTAAATCGGAAAAAATTATTCGCCATCGGTTATCAGATTATATATGAGCCCGGATGGTGATAACTGAGCCGGATAAACGAAAACCAGCTTATTCGGATATTCGTTAGCTGAATCAGTTTATATTCCACTCTGCTCTTGCTGACGGTGTAAGACTGAGATTGCTGAATAGTCCATCCATATACTGGTAGTAACCTGTGATCGCTATCATCGCGGCGTTGTCAGTACAATACTGAAATTCTGGTATGAAAATATTCCAGTTTAACTTTTCGCCCAGTTCCGCAAAGGCCTTACGAAGACCCGAGTTTGCAGAAACGCCACCGGCAATACATATTTCCCTGATGCCGGTTTCTGCGGAAGCCCGCTTTAATTTCTTTAAAAGAATTTGTATAATTCGCTCCTGAATGGAAGAAGCGAGATCCGGAAGATTCTGCTGTATAAAATCCGGGTTTTGTTTTACTTTATCCCGAAGGAAGTATAAAATAGAAGTTTTTACACCACTGAAGCTGAAATCAAGTCCTGGAATCTGTGGTTCTGCAAAAGAAAATACCGGCTTTCCATCAGCAGCAAGTTTGTCAATCAATGGACCTCCGGGATAGGGGAGTCCGAGTAATTTTGCTGATTTGTCAAAGGCTTCGCCGGCTGCATCATCGATAGTTTCTCCAATCACCTCCATTTCATTGGGACCAATGCATTTGACGATTTGTGTATGCCCACCGCTTACAGTCAGACAAAGAAAAGGAAAAGACGGAGCGGGCTTTTGAATCAGGTTGGCGAGTACATGCGCTTTCATGTGGTGAACCGCAATGATCGGAATATTCAGGGAAAGCGATAGAGATTTTGCGAATCCGGTGCCTACGAGAAGGGCACCAATAAGACCCGGAGCAGTTGTACAGGCGATAGCGTCCAGTTCATTTAATTCTATTCCAGCCTTTTCAATTGCAGCGCTAACCACAGGAACAATATGCTGCATATGGGCTCTGGACGCGAGTTCCGGTACAACTCCACCATAAAGGCGATGAATTTCCTGTGTCGCTATTGTGTTTGATAAAATAGTGCCGTTTCGACACACTGAAGCACTGGTCTCGTCGCAGGAAGATTCAATTGCAAGAATAGTTACCGGTCGGCTATGCATACCTGCTAAGGTAAGCAGGTCACATCAATTATCCGGATCAGCCTCGTAGAATCTGACATAGTTCTGCAGGGTTCAAAGCAAACCTTTACACGGGTACCAGCCAGCAATACAACACCATTATCTTCAATCTTGGGATAATAAACGATGTGATCGTTGCCTTCAATAACCAGACTTTTACCTTTTTCAGTAGTAACTTCCTTTACTGTCCCGGAAAAATCCTGGTTGCAAACCTTAACAACTTCGCTGCTGGAGAAGAGATACATTGCCGACGATATCAGCAATGCCAGAAGTGAGTAAATAAGCTTGATCATGGGGCTTGGATTATTTGGATTAAAAATCTTTTCTTATACGATCCTTTTGCAAGCATATCGTTGTATTGATACATTAATGGTATTGAAGCCAGTTAATTTTTCAGTACAATAATGATAAAATAAGCACAAAAATTCCGCCAAAGCAAGCTTCATATATCACCTATCTGAAAAGGTTAACCGACAATAACTTTAAATTTATTGCTAATCAAAGGGTTAGGAATTTGCATTCCGATTTTTCACAATGGATTGAGAGTCAATGGTTCAAAGGAGAATTGGATAACCTGAAAAAAAATGGTACTGTTTTAGATTCTAGTTTTCAGGTATTTAATCAGGCTATAAATTTTTGCCGGGGATTTTTGTAAGGTAAGGGATTTTTTCGATAGAAAATGCTAAAATATATTTTTGCTATTTCGATCGGATAGCCACAACAGGATCCATACGGGCAGCTATAGACGCTGGAATGATTCCAGCCATTACACCAATCAGAACACACAGTAACAAAGCCATGCCAAGGAGGCCTGTTGAAATAGCAACAGGAAAATTAAAAAGGGTGGTTGCAAGTTTCGTTATACCAAACACCAGTATTAGTCCGAAAAGTCCTCCAAGAATGCAAATAAAGGCCGATTCAAGCAGGAATTCTGTCAATATTGTGCCTTTATTGGCCCCGATTGCTTTCTTTAATCCGATAAAAGGTGTCCGTTCCCTTACTGTCACAAACATAATATTTGCGATGCTAAAGGTACCCACAATTAAACTGAGTAGGCCAATAAACCAGCCACCCATATTAACTGAACCAAAAAATCCACTTACCGCTTTACTGAAATCACTCACCGCGTTTAAAGTAAAATTATCTTCATCTAATGGACCAAGTTTTCTTAATCCCCGCATTGCGCCTTTCAGTTCATCTCTCAATGCCTCTACACTCATGTTATCTTTCCCCAGCACCATGATTACAGGGCTGGAAAATTTTTCCTCAAACATCTGCTTGAAAAAACGATAGGGGAGCAGTATGCATCTGTCATATTCCCAGCCACCGATTAAACTCTTTCCCTGTTTTTTTATAACTCCTACAATGGTAGCATACTTATTTTTCAGTTTTACCTCTTTCCCTAATGCAGCTTCTGCTTTTCCAAAAAGCTTTTCTGCATTCTCATGACCGATTACAATATTTGGTGAACCCGAATTGAAATCATACATATTCAGGTACCTGCCGTAGGCGATTTCCACTGGTTGAATCTGAGCAAATTCGTCGGAAATGCCATAATAATAAACGTCGCTGAGCATATCATTTTTATACTCGATGTTATAGCTTGTACTTACGTTAAAACAGATGTTTTTAATAGCGGATGATTTCTCTTTCAGAAATCTGATTTCTTCATATTTCGGTTCTGGCCTTTTCACATATTTCCACCAGGGAAAATCAGGCCCGCCTGAATAATCCCATTTATCGATATAGATCGTATTCGAACCAAGTGACTTTATATCATTCTGAACATTTCTTTCAAGACTTGTAACCACAGATAGCACTCCGATAATGCAAAAGATTCCGAATGTGACGCCGAGCAGGGAAAGAAAAGTGCGAAGTTTATTATTGCGCAACTCCAGCAGCGCCAGCCGGAAACTGTTATATATAATTTTAAAGGTTTTCCGCATTCTGCAAATGTAGCCGGTTTTTCACTAAAGGGAAATTTTTTGGCTGAATGGTTTGACTGGCCTGCAAGCGTTCGGCGTCCGGCTCCTTACGGAATCCGCTTAGTCATGAAGAGGCCTTTTTTTGATCATCCCTCCTTTGGTATCCTTTATGCTATGCCGAACGACAAATGCATTCGGGTCTATAACCATAATCTCGGTTTGCATTCTCGAAATCTCAAGCCGGGTAACGACTGTAAATATGATCTCAATATCCGTAGATACGTACCCGCGTTTGCCGAATCCGCTTGTTCCCTTATAAACCGTAATACCACGACCCATCTTCCTGGTTATCATTTCCGCAATTTCCTGGCTCTTGGGCGAAATGATTGTCACTCCCGTATACTCTTCGATACCTTCGATTATAAAGTCGATCGTTCTGGAAGCTGCGAGATAGGTAAGAATTGAATATAAAGCGATTTCAATACCGAGGAGGTAGGCTGCAAATGAAAAGATTACCAGGTTTATCAGGAGAATTACGTCCCCAATGGTAATAGATGAGCGTCTGCTGATAAAAATGGCCATTATTTCTGTTCCATCCAGAACTCCGCCTCCGCGAACGGCTAAGCCGATTCCGGCTCCAAGGAAAAACCCTCCAAATACGGCAACCAGCAGTTTATCTGAGGTTATGGCCGGGTACGGTATGAAAGCTACAGCAAGCGCCAGTCCGCCGATCGAAAAAGCCGCTTTCATAAAAAACGTCCATCCCATCTGCCGGTAACCCATGTACAAAAAGGGGATATTGATGATCACAAGCAAAATGGAGATCGGGAATTCGGTTAGCTGACTAACAATCAGGGAGAGTCCTGTAGCTCCACCGTCAATAAAATGGTTGGGAAGCAGGAAACCCTTTAGCCCGAAACCCGCAGACACAAAACCCAGGGTTAGAAAAAGTATATCCCTGATGCCGGCGAGCAGGAAAATCCGGATCTGGAAAGCGCTTTTAGCCTGCAGGTATTTACTTTCTGCTTCGGCAGACACCGGAAACTTATTCCTGAATAATTTGCGATAGATCTTGTTGTACTCTTCCATTGCACTCAAAATAATAAATTCATTAATTCAATCCTACTTTAAAACAGGGGTTTATTACTCCTGCGGATGATCTACCTTTGCCGCCCTAATATAAGTTCTGTTATCATATGAAGTTTGACGGGGAAATTATAAAAAGACGCACTTTCGCCATTATATCGCATCCGGATGCTGGTAAAACGACACTGACAGAAAAATTCCTTTTGTTCGGCGGAGCCATACAAACAGCGGGCGCTGTTAAAAGCAATAAGATCCGCAAACATGCCACCAGCGACTTTATGGAGATAGAAAGGCAACGTGGTATCAGTGTTGCTACAAGCGTGATGAGTTTTGAGTACAAAAATGTACTTATCAATTTGCTGGACACACCCGGGCACAAAGATTTCGCCGAAGATACCTACAGAACATTAACAGCGGTGGATAGCGTGGTGCTGGTTGTGGATTCAGTAAAAGGAGTGGAAGAACAGACGCGCAAACTCATGGAAGTATGCCGTATGCGGGATACTCCGGTGATTGTTTTTATAAACAAACTCGACCGCGACGGAAAACAACCCTTTGATCTTCTCGATGAAATTGAAAAAGAACTGCGGATTCATTTACACCCGCTTTCCTGGCCGATAAATATGGGTAAGGATTTTAAAGGCGTATACAATCTGTATGAAAAGAGTTTGTTACTGTTCCATGCCAACCAGAAAGCAACAGAAGACGATATCGTCCCAATCAAAAATCTTGATGATCCTTCACTACCAAAACTGGTAGAGGAAAAAAATGCAATACAGCTGCAGGAAGACGTGGAGCTGATTGAAGGCGTGTATGGAAAATTTCAGACAGAGCCCTATCTCGCCGGTAAAACAGCACCGGTTTTTTTCGGAAGTGCTATAAACAATTTCGGGGTAAAAGAATTGCTGGATACTTTTATCCAGATTGCTCCGATACCTCGTAACCGGGAAACAAATGTTCGCGAGGTAGATGTACATGAGGAAAAATTCAGCGGATTTATTTTTAAGATTCATGCCAATCTTGACCCCCGCCACCGTGATCGTATTGCTTTTTTGAGGGTCTGTTCCGGAAGATTTGAAAGAAATAAATTCTACAAACATGTGCGCCTGGAAAAAGACGTCCGTTTCAGCAATCCATATTCTTTTCTTGCCCGTGAAAAAGATGTAATACAGGAAGCCTTTCCGGGCGATGTTGTAGGATTATTCGATACGGGAAATTTTAAAATAGGAGACACGCTCACTGAAGGAGAAAGGTTCTATTTCACTGGCATTCCCACCTTCTCTCCGGAAATATTCCGGGAAGTTGTCAATAAAGATCCGATGAAAACAAAACAGCTGGAAAAAGGTTTGCTTCAACTTACGGATGAAGGAGTAGCCCAACTTTTTACCCAGCATTTGGGCAATCGTAAAATTATTGGCTGCGTGGGCGATCTCCAGTTTGAAGTAATTCAGTACAGACTGCTGCATGAATACAGTGCTTCCGTTCAATTCAACTCTTTACCATTTTTTAAAGCCTGCTGGATTACTTCGGATAATAAAACAAAACTTGATGAGTTCACCCGTTTTAAAACAGCTAATGTGGTAAACGATAAAGACGGGCACCTGGTTTACCTTGCGCAAAGTGAATGGTTCCTGAATACTGAAATCACAAACAATCCGGATATCACATTTCATTTTTCTTCAGAAGTACACAAGTAAATTTCGAAGAGAAGGAACACTTGTTCGCGAAAAAAAATGTTTTGAAGGCCTTATGCCCGGACCCTAACCCAGGCATAGTAAGTCAGATTTTAGGAACAATGCCGGTATAATTAAACGGAGTTATTGCTTTCAGTTCTTTTTTAACACCTGCTGAAATTTTCAATCCCGCAATAAACCCGTGCAGGCTTTCCCTTGTGATTTCAGCGTTGCCGCGGGTAAGTTCCTTTAAGGCTTCATAAGGTTGCGGATAATTTTCGCGGCGAAGGATGGTTTGAATGGCTTCTGCCACTACAGCCCAGTTTCTGTCAAGGTCTGCATGTATAGCATTTTCATTTAACACCAGTTTAGTCTGACCTTTTTCAATGGATTTGAACGACAGGATCGTATGTGCAAAAGGAACTCCTATATTTCTTATCACAGTTGAATCAGTCAGATCACGCTGAAGACGTGAGATGGGTAGTTTTTCGGAAAGATGTATAAATATTGCATTTGCAAAGCCAAGATTACCCTCTGCGTTTTCAAAATCGATCGGGTTTACTTTATGCGGCATGGCTGAAGAGCCTACTTCGCCTTTTTTTATTTTTTGTTTGAAATAGTCCATAGAAATATAAGTCCACAAATCCCTGCAATAGTCAATCAGTATTGTATTGATTCTTTTCATAGCATCAAAATGTGCGGCCAGATAATCATAATGCTCAATCTGAGTAGTAAACTGCTGGCGTTGCAGGCCCAGTTTTTCATCACAAAACTGATTCGCGAAACCAATCCAGTTGATATTGGGAAATGCAACTTTGTGTGCATTAAAATTTCCGGTAGCGCCACCAAATTTGCATGAGTATGGGATGGCATGCATCAAAGCCAGCTGATGTTCCAGTCTTTCAGCAAAAACCATCAGCTCCTTACCCAAACGGGTAGGCGAAGCTGGCTGACCATGTGTTCGTGCAAGCAGGGGAATCTCCGCCCATTGCATAGCCATTTTCCTTATTTCCATCAGCAGGTTGCTGATAGCCGGGAAATATTCATTTTCCAGTGATTCTTTCCAGAATAATGGTATAGCAGTATTATTAATGTCCTGTGAAGTCAAACCGAAATGAACCCATTCCTTCAGCGGAGAAAGTTTTAATGCATCCAGTTCTTTTTTAATGAAATATTCAACAGCTTTTACATCATGATTTGTAATCCGTTCAACATTTTTGATTTCCTGTGCCCGTTCCAAAGTAAAATTCTGGTATAACTCGCGAAGGGATCTTTGCTGTACTGCTTTAAGTGAAAACAGTTTTTTTTCAGATAGAGCGATGAAATATTCAACCTCAATCCGGACACGGTAGCGGATTAATGCAAACTCTGAAAAATAATCAGCCAGTTGCAGCAGCTGATTCCGGTACCTGCCATCGATGGGAGAAATTGCTGTTAGAGCCGTCAAATCCATAAAAAGGTCGAGTTGTTAGCACGAATTGCCACCGGACTTGAAAGAACCGGTGTGTTCCCGCTGAATTACTGTAAATTTGCGCCCAAAAATACAGCAAACGCATTGGAAAGGAAAATAAGGATCGGCGCTGTAAATTATCTCAATACCAAGCCCTTGCTCTATGGTTTGAATCACGCGCCATTAAGTAGCGAAACTGAAATCACATTGGATTATCCGGCGAAGATAGCGACCCGGTTAATGAATGATGAAATAGATATTGGTCTGGTACCCGTAGCTATCATTCCCCGTCTTAGAGAATATTACCTGGTTTCAGATTTTTGTATCGGCTGTGACGGCCCGGTATCGTCAGTGGCGATTTTCGGTGAAAGGCCAATAGAAGAGTTATCCACAATACTTCTCGACTATCAATCGCGTACTTCAGTTGCTCTCGCGCGAATCCTGCTTAAAAATTATTGGAAACTCAACCCGGTAGTAGTTGATACTAAAGGCGAAGAATTCCGGCATCAGATTATGGGTTCAACGGGTGGACTGGTTATTGGCGACAGGGCACTTGAACAGAGAACTATTTCTCCAATACATTACGATCTGGGTGAGGCATGGAAAGATCATACAGGACTCAGCTTTGTTTTTGCGGCATGGATCAGCAACAAGCCACTGAGTGAAAAATTTATCACTGCATTCAATGAAGCCAACAGGAAGGGCCTTGAGAATCTGGATAAGGTGATCGGGGAAAATAAGTCGGTTTTTAACCTCTCAGACTATTACAGAAAATTTATCAGTTATAACCTGGATGCAGAAAAAAGAAGGGGACTCAGGCTTTTTCTGGAAATGATGAATGAGCAAAAACCTTCAGCGTTTAACCTTAAACGTTGAGCCGTCATTAATACCAAAGTCTCGCATTCACCTCACGGAGGTATCGCATTGTATCTTTTGAAACCGGAGCTCTTTTTTCAGAATCCGGAATGGCGAATATCTTTGTCCAGCCGTTCAGAAATCCGCGAAAATCCCATCCGGATTTTCTCAGATACTCCAACGACCACATAAACGAAGTTGAATAAAAATAAATCATGGGCAAATGTTTCCACGCCACTTTTGATTTATTGAGCCACATCATGGCCAGCTTCTCCTTTTTCGGCTGCCTGCCTTCAGGGGATTCTTTATGCAACATCACTACTTTATCAGAGTAATTTATTCCATACCCGGCATTAAGTAACCGATAACTGAGGTCGTATTCCTCCATACCATAGAAAAAATCTTCAGGATATAATCCGGTTTTTTCCAGGCAAGCCCGTTTTATCGCATGTGCACCGCCGGCATAATAGTAAGTCGGAAAGAAGGACAGTTTGCTGTACTTTCTGAAATCCTTATGTGGCAGGGCATTTACCTGCATTTCATGGTTCGAAAAATAAATCACTTTAAACGAAAGGATCGCTGCAGGCCGGCTTAGTGGTTCTCTTTTGATTTCTTCAAGCAAATTGATTAGGCAATCACTATTGCCCATCTCTGCATCATCATCTAACATAATCAAAATTGGCGCATTGCTCCGGTTGATGGCAAGATTCCTGCCACCTGCCACACCAAGATTCTCGGGAGAAAAATAATACCTGACAGGTAAAGTTGAATTTTCTTTGATATAGGTTTCAACAATTGTATAATCTTCCAGAGAAGCGTTGTTGATCACAACAATTTCTTCAAGCAGTTCAATCGCCGAATTCAGCGAGCTGATATTCTTCAGCAATGCCAGCATGTCGGCTGGCCGGTTATAGGTTATTATTATAAATGCAAGTGGCTTCAAATTTCTGAATTTAATTCGTTAGCCAATTGACGCCATTTTTTTTCAAATACTGCGAAACTGAAATACTTCAATGCATGTTCATAATTATTTTCCGACATTATCCTTTTTACATGTTTTTCATTTATCAATATAGATATATAGTGCATCGCTTCATTAATGATTTCAGTTTCGTCATTTACTGATCTGAAAATAAAGCCATTTATTCCCTGTTTTAGATTATTAGGAATATCTCCCACAGGAGTCGCAATTATAATACAACCGTAAGCCATTCCTTCCATAATTACCAGAGGAAATCCTTCCTCCGAAGAAGTAATGATTACTGCATCATGTTCTGCATAAAGTTTTTTCATTGATGTTTCATCAGTCTGCATCCCATAAAATACCCCGGCATTTTGCAATGTTGCATCCAGATAAGCCTTTATATCGCCCGCAAAACCAAATTCTACCGGCAGGTTTTGCTGACCTGCTCTAACAGCAATTTTTGCAACAAGCCCCACTCTTTTTTCAGGAGTTGCGCGGCCGGCATAAAGGATTTTCAGTTTTTCTCCGGTAAAATTTCTTTCAACCTTCGGAGAAGGGATTTCTACACCATTTGCTATATAACTTATATTTTTTCTGAATTTTTCGGGAATTCCGAGTTTTCGGTACTGAGTTTCATGATCCGAAATTGCTTTGTTGCTGATCATTATCGTGTTCCTGTAAAAGGGAATAAAGGGAATACGGATAGAAGAAAAACTATTGAAAGAATGGATCAGCTCTATTTGCGCAACTGTTCTATCCAACCAGGGAGAAAGCTTATATGCAAAATTACATTGACCGTTTATAACTAATGGTCTTTTTTGTTGCCGGTTGATATGAGCACTTATTACACCTCGCCAGAGCAGGTTTTTCCAATAGGATTTTTTATTATCAGTATAAGCTGAAATATCCAGTATCCGGTGGCCACTTCGCTGAAATGCAGATCTGAAACCATCATCATGTGATTTGCGTGTAAACAGGACTACGCATTTTTTATCGCGGAAAACAAAAGCCAGTGAAGCATGCACTTTTTCGGCACCGCCAGTATGATAAAAGGGGAATAGAAAATAGATATCGTATTCTTCCTGTAACGGATTTTTGAGGGCAATATCATTACCGATCTTTACAAATATCCGGATGATAATATCTTCCAGTTTTCTTTTCAGTAAAAGCAGCCGGAAAACTTTCATGAACGGAATGTTTTTTTTAACTCTTTACCCGACCCTTTAACGGCGTCATAAAAAGAAAAAATTGCGGTGCGTATTACAAAGCTATTAATCACACCTGATTTCCAGGAGTCTTTGGCAAATTTCCATTTTGTACGTGCGAGCTTATAGAAAACATTCTCCTGGCGGTTACGTGTAAACGAAGCTGGCAGTATCCGGTGAAAAAGCAGTGGCTCCGCTAATTTGTGAAATATTTCGCCGGCAGCGAGCATTCTTAACCATAAATCATAGTCCTCCGCCTGCGATTGTTCATCACGATACCTGAATTCTTTCATCACAGCAGTCCGGGCCATAATGCTCGGATGGGCGATACAGTTGTTTGAAGGCATGAATTCCCGGATCTGTTCAAAACTTGTATTGTTGCGGTCTTCCTTCCAGTATCCGATATGCTGACCTTTATCATCTATCAGGCTTACAACCGACGCAAGCACCGCCACATTAGGTTGTTTCTGCAGAAACCGAAATTGTTTTTCGAAACGTTCAGGTACAGCAATATCATCACCATCCATTCGCGCAATCAACGGAGCAATCGCCTCATCGATTCCCCGGTTTAAAGTAAATGCCAGGCCGCGGTTTTTATCATTCAGAAGAGATTTTATGCGGGAATCAGCATATGCATGAATAATGGCCTCCGTTTCGTCAGTTGACCCATCATTAATTATTATCAGTTCAAAGTCGGTATAGGTCTGGGCGAGTATACTGTCAATGGCTTCCCTGAGCCAGGGAGCACTGTTATATACCGGCATAATAACACTAATCGACGGACCTGCCATTTGTGCAAGTTAACCAATGAAGAAAATTTTCCTTAAAATGTCGATCCGCAACGCTCATTTCTTAATGCCAGTTAAACGGGTCAGATCTTAGAAGCACCGGCTGATTTGTTTTTTCTGGCTTCAAGCAAAATGCCAGCCACAAAAAGTATGATCAGCAAAAACTGTGTTATAGTTGTAACCCTGGAACCCAATGTATATGATGCAGGTTCAAAACGGAAGCTGATCTGGTGATTGCCGGCCGGCACTGCCAGTCCGCGTAATACATAATCCGTTTTCACAATCGGCGATTCTTTACCATCGATAAAGGCTTTCCAGCCACGATCATAAAACACTTCACTAAAAACAGCAAACTGATTGCTGGCGGAATGAAATGAATAATTAACAATATCATTTTCATTCTTTATCAGTTTGATTCCTGCAGTGGAATCAGGAACCGGCATAAAGGGAATGTCTTTTTTGTATATCTCCTGAACGATAGCGGTTGAATCAGGACTAAAATCATCCAAAGCCAGCATCTCTTCACGTGGCGTGGGCACGAAACGGATATCTTTTACAAGCCAGGCATTACCGAGAGCACCTGGGTTTCGCTGAGGTATAAGCTGCCCCTTATCGCCGGAATTGATAATATATTTTGCATTGAGCATATTAAGAACGCGTGGGTTCAAAGGCTGTTTCGAAAACTGATTTTCCAGCAGATCCTGGTAGATACTCAGTTTCGCCGCATGATAACCACCGATCGATTTATGATGATAGGAAGTAATAGCATCATTCGCAAAATCTGCTGTCAGGTTCAGTACCCTGTAATCAGGATCAGGATCTTTCTTTATTTCAAGGTCAGCAGCAGTAGGTTGAAATATGCCATCATAATCTTCGGGCTCTACAAAAACATCGCTGTTAAGGAATCTGGAGGCAATGCCAATTGTGTCGATTGTGCCCAGCAATAACAGGATAACCATTAAAGGAACAGCCTTCAGTTTCCCCCGCAGGTAAAAGTAGAGAAGCGCAAATGCGGCGGCAACAAAAAAAAGTGATCTGAACAAATCCTTCCCAAAAAGACTTTTTCTGTCAGAAACCACAGCATCCATTATATCTTTTCCAAGCCCCGGATCATTTGGAGACATCTGTGATAATTGCTGCTGAATTCCTTTTTCGTAACCCACTTTATAATCAGAGCTTACATATATAAAAGCAGCAATCAGAAAAATACCAGCCATAACTATTCCGGCTAAACGTAATTGCTTCCAGGCTTCCGCCTTGTCGTAAGTGCCGAAAATAAATCTTTGCAATACCATTACCGCAACCAACGGAAAAGTAAGTTGCGGAATAACAAGTATGATAGAGGGTGCGCGGAATTTATTGTACATAGGCAGGTGTTCAAACAGAAATGTGTTGAAACCCGACAGATTTTTTCCCCAACTCATCAGCAAGGCGATAATAGTTATAGTCAGTATCCACCACTTATGATGAGTTTTAAGAAAAACCATCCCGAAAACAAAAAGAAAGAACAAGATGGCACCGACATAAACCGAACCCGAATGCCCCGGTTGTTCGCCCCAGTAAGATCTGAAGGTTCCGTACAACTGATTCATTAACTGTTGCGGAATTCCCTTCTCCTGCATGGTTTCAACAAGCTTCGAATTTTCTCCAAGTGGCGCGGGGCTTCCGCCATAGGCAGCAGGAACCAAAAGTGTAATGCTTTCTGCTTTGCCCATGCTTCCATAAAGAAATGCATAACCAGTATCCAGACCTCCCTTTTTTAAAGCAATGTTTATTGAATCTGCTGTATTCAGGGAAGCCTGCCCACCACGTATTGTAGCTTTAGAATAGTCATAGGTGGTGAACAACATTACCGCATTGGTAAGTATTCCAACAATTGCTGCAACACCTGCTATGGCTGTTGCTCTGAAAAAATGCTGTAAATCCTTTTGCTTCAGGTAATAAATAAAATTTCCCACCAGCATACACCCGGCCAATAAAAGGAAATAGTAAACGATCTGGTAGTGATTATGATAAACCAGGATCGAACTGAAAAGCGCTGTAAATGCCGCTCCCAGCCAGTACTTACGGTCATATATCATAAACAGTCCACCCAGAAGTGCGGGCACATAGGCCATTGAAAGCATTTTTGTATCATGGCCCGTTACCACCAGTATCGGACTATAAGAGGCATAGGCATAACCAATAGCACCCAATGCGGCAATCCAGGGATTTACCCGCAAAACGATCGCAAGAAAATAAAAGCCCAGACAGGCTAGTATAAAAAAACGGAAGGGTTTAGGTATAAAAAGGGAAAACGCTTCATTCGCCCAGTAGGAAATATAATTATTGTTATTTGTTGCAATCTGAAAGCCGGGCATTCCACTGAACATATTATTTGTCCATAGCGGAGCCACACCACCATGTGTATCACGGTAGTCCTGGATATCCTTACTCATTCCTTTCCAGTGTACAACATCACTTTGTTGAAGCACCTTACCGTCAAGAGCTGGTCTGCAAAAAATAACGGCAACAATTACAAAAGAAAAAACAGCGATAATATGGGGAAGAAGATTTTTGAAACGCACATTTTTCATGCGGCCTTGCATTTTAGAAGCGGCAAATTAAGGCTTATTTCCCTGATCCGATCACGTTAAACCTTCAACGTTGAACGTTTAACGTTGAATTCAGTTATTTTAGCTTATTCAGGATTATAAGCTCCGTTCAAAATGATTCACGCAATAATTAAAGACAAGCCCACGAGGCTATTCATTATTCTGGCCGCTTTTTTTGTCGCAAATGCTATCATTGCCGAGATAATCGGTGTTAAAATATTTTCTCTGGAAGATACAATGGGATTGACCCGCGCCGATTTTTCTTTACTTGGAACCCACCACCTTTCATTCAACCTTTCCGTGGGAGTTCTTCCATGGCCTGTCATTTTTGTAATGACCGATATTGTAAATGAATATTATGGTGTAAAAGGGGTACGATTCTTAACCTTGCTGACAACAGCACTGATTGCTTTTGCATTTTTCATTTTCTATTTTGCAATAAAAGC
Organism: Chitinophagales bacterium; assembly: GCA_015654495.1. Lineage (GTDB taxonomy): Bacteria > Bacteroidota > Bacteroidia > Chitinophagales > Chitinophagaceae > Pollutibacter. Next base: position 278 of record JAATGW010000579.1, on the reverse strand, counting down.
TGCGCCGGATACGAGTTTCTGGCTGGGATCCTATTCAAAAGAAGGAGTGCCAGATATGCAGGCGGCTTACAGTGCCATATTCGGTCAGGGCATGAATATCATTGTAGGTTCACTTACGGCTTTCATTATCGGACAGTTGATAGATGCTTTTGTTTTTCGTGGCATTAAGAAATTCACAGGAGAGAAAGCGATCTGGGCGAGAGCTACCGTGAGTACACTTGTTTCACAATTTATCGACAGCATTGTAGTAACCTATGTGGCATTTCATTTGTTCCGTG
>JAATGW010000291.1 GCA_015654495.1 Chitinophagales bacterium | reverse complement strand
TGTAGCGCAGGGCGCAAGCCCTGGGTAGGAAGTACGAAGGCCGAAGTTAACAGCCAATACAATTGCGGTTTTTCAGTCCCGTAGGAACGGTGATATTATAGCCCAGGATTTCAATCCTGGGGAACAAGTAAGAAATCTGAAAAAATTCAACCCTTTTATTAATTTTCAGAATTCGAAATTTTATTCTGTGTCGGAGGGTAGGTGCAATTTATTGCGCCAGGTTTTAACCCTGGAACCCGTAGGGATGGAGCATTTATCGAATTATCATTTCGGTTTTAAAGTTAAATGTTCAGGGGCTTACGTTTTACGTTAAACGTTATACGTTTAACGTAAAACAAACAGGTACAGGCTGAATTTACCTGATGCAACCTCAACCAACAGGAAGGATTTCAAAATTAAAAAGAAACAGACCCGATTAATAATAATGTCACGAAAAAATGAGAATGAATAAAATCCTATTTAGAGTACTGATTCTGGTGAGTATACACGCCAACGCTCAAAATCCGGGCTATGAAATATATGCCCTGAAATATGCGGCAGTAAGCTTTACCTTACCTCTTTCTGCATTGGTGCTGGACGCCCCGCAAAAAGACAGTATGCACGCGGATTTCCTGATCTGGCTGGTTAAAGGAAATAACAGAATAGTCCTCGTTGATGCTGGTTTTAATTCAGATATTGAGGATGCCAAAGATTTTGGAGTTATAAATTTTCTGCGTCCCGATTCTGTACTGTTCAAATTAAATCTGCAGGCTAAAGACGTAACCGATATTATCTTAACACATCCGCATTGGGATCACGCTGATGGAGTAGATCTTTTTCCAAATTCACAGGTATGGATCCAGAAAGAAGACTACAATTATTGTGTTAGCGGCGCATGGCAAAAAAACGGTAAGAAAGATTATCATAAAAGAGTCGCACGAAAATTACTGGAACTGAATATTGCTGGCAGATTAACACTGGTAGATGGAGATAACAAGGAGATTTTACCCGGCATCTCTGTTTACACCGGATCACGACACACCTATAACTCACAATATGTTCTGGTAAAAACCGGATCAGAAAAAATCATCCTCGCTTCTGATAATGCTTACACTTATTACAACGTAAATCATTTAAAGTCGGCACCAAAAGATGCTACCTGGGATATCAGCGGTTATATAAAAGCGATAGTACGGATGAAGACCCTTGCTTCAGATACTAAGTTTATCATCCCGGGTCACGATCCGTTGGTATTTAAAAATTTTCCGGCAGTGGCTGAAGGAGTTGCCCGGATAAAATAGACCAAAGTGCTATATGTATTGACAGATCCTGTTAAACCGGGATCTGAAAACGTTTCTGAAATTCCGATATTTCCAGATCTCAGTTCGTCAAAAGACATGCTGGTTGTTTTAGTGTGAAAGCTCCAATCGAATCCTTCAAATTTTATTAATAGATTAAATGATCGAAAAGTGAATGATCAAACACCCGACCTTATAAATCCGGGGAAAGCATGGCCCGCACTCTCAGAGAATTCCTTTTTAAGATATTTCAATTTTATTGCTTTATACATAGCACAAGGAATACCTGAAGGAATGACTTATTTCGGCATACCTGCCTGGATGGCCATGAATGGGAAATCTCCTGCTGAAATCGGTGCCTTCGTTGCAGTAGTTGGCATACCCTGGAGTTTTAAATTTGTGGTCGCCCCAATGATGGACAGATTCACCTATTTGCCGATGGGCCGTAGAAGACCCTGGGTAATATTCGGGCAGCTGGGACTTATGGCCAGTTTCATCGGTATAGCACTCGTCCCCGATCCTCTAAATAACCTGGGCTGGTTCATGGTCGCGGGATTTTTCATCAGTTTTTTTGGTGCTTTTCAGGATGTGGCTACAGATGGAATGGCTATTGACATTATTCCGATCGAACAGCAGGCAAGGGCAAACGGTATGATGTGGGGATCAAAAACAGTGGGTATTTCAGCATCTCTTGCAACGGGCACCTGGCTCATCAATCATTATGGATTTTCTATTGCCATCCTTTCATTATCAATTCTGGTTTGTATGATAATGCTTGTACCACTTTCGCTCCGGGAACGACCAGGCGAAAAATTATTACCATGGAGTTCAGGAGAAGCATCAGAAGATACAAAAGAAATGCACCTGCAAAGCTGGTCAGTAATCTTTAAATCATTGTACAGCGTATTCACTTTAAGAAACAGCCTGATCCTTTCAGTCATCTTATTCTTTTCTGGTATGGCATTCAATTTTATGAATACACTCATTCCTGTATTTACTATTCAGGCAGTTGGCTGGACCGACCAGGCATATTCGCGGGTTAATGCTACTTCGTCCCTGATTGCAGGAATTTTGGGAATGCTGATCGGTGGATTTCTGATTGACAGATTTGGCAAAATCCGTATGCTATCAATTTATTATTGTACAGTGATTTTGCTCGTGATCTTTATGGCTTTTCTGAAGCTGTACTGGGGCCACGCCTATTTTACCACCAGCTACATCTTTTTTTATAATATACTCTATGTTTTTTCTACTGTAGGCATATTTGCGGTGGCGATGCAATTGTGCTGGAAGAAAATTTCTGCCAGCCAGTTTACTTTATACATGACTATTGCCAACCTGGGCTATATTGCCGGATCAGCATCCATTGGTCCCCTCAAAAATAATTTCAGTTGGGAATACACCCTGCTTGCCTTTTCAGCTATGTTATGTGTATCGTTGTTAATGCTTCAGATTTTGCGTACGCGTGATCATTTGGATCGTATAAATAAATTAGAACAAATTGAATTGACCAGCTAATCCGGCACAGATTAACCATTCCGGAATAAATATTAGTCCATCAGCATATTTTGAATAATTAAAAACAGAAAAATGGAAGCATCAGTAAGCCAACCTTCTCCGGAAACCATTCACATACCAGCTACACGCCAGCACTTCCTTTAAAAATCGAATATAAAACTCTTTGCGGATTAATTTGGAAACTTCATTATTAAACTCAATTGAAATAATGCCAACAAGAATAAAAATGTTTTTGATTTTTTTGCTTCTGCAACCTGGAGTGAACAGTGCTCAAAAAATAATAGCTCAGCCAGGCATCGTATATGATATTGTACTTTCCGGTGGCCGCGTGATTGATCCTGAAACAAAACTGGATGCCATTAGAAATATAGGCATCCTCAACAACAGGATTGCACAGATAAGTTCTGAACCTTTAAAGGGCAGGGAAACATTTAATGTGACCGGGTTGGTTGTTGCTCCGGGTTTTATTGATCTGCATATACACGGCCGCACAAATGTCGAACAGGAATACCAATTACATGATGGTGTCACCACTGCTCTGGAACTGGAATTCGGAGTAGACTTTTTAGAAAACTGGTACGCTTCGCGCAAATCAAAAGCACTGATCAATTATGGAGCAAGTGTTTGCTGGGCTTTTGAAAGATTCAAAGCTATCGGTAGTTATCAGAAGGAACTGACTGCAATAAAGGATGCTGCACTGAAAGGAGAATCGTCATTGCCGGCAATGCAGGCGGAAATCAGCGTTACATACAAGACCAGTCTTACACGAGAGCAGATCAGTAAGACACTTGAAAATATCCGTGCCTCTCTGGCGTGCGGAGGAATTGGTATCGGCGTTCCCATTGCCTATATTCCGGGAGCAAAAGCAGAGGAAGTTTTCCGTGTTTATCAACTGGCAGGCGAACTGAAAGAGCTTATATTCTCGCATGTGCGTGAAGGTGGGATCATGGCAGTACAGCAGGCCATTTCGGACGCGGTTTTAACTGGCGCCTCTTTACATATCAATCATATCAACAGTTCCACCCTGGGTCAGATTCATATGGCCATTGAAATGGTCCAGACGGCAAAAAGCAAGGGCTTTGATATTTCCACAGAATTGTATCCTTACACAGCCGCTTCCACCGGTTTGCAGTCAGCGCTCTTTGATGAAGGCTGGCAACAGCGGCTGGGCATTTCTTATGGAGATCTTCAATGGGTTGCAACGGGTGAGCGACTAACAAAAGAAAGTTTTGACATTTATAGAAAAGCAGGCGGAGTGGTAATCATTCATTCTATGAAACCGGATTGGATTCAAACCGGTATTGCTTCAAAAGGAACTATGATTGCATCTGATGGAATGACCTATGCAAAACTTGCACACCCGCGCACTGCAGGTACTTTTTCAAGGCTTCTTGGCAAATATGTAAGGGAAGATAAAGTGCTTGACTTAAACACGGCGATTGAAAAGGTGACTCTTTTACCTGCCAGAAGACTGGAAAGCGTTTCACCAATGATGCGATTCAAAGGCCGTATTCAGATTGGAGCTGACGCTGATATAACTATTTTTAACCCGGATACAATCATTGACAAAGCCACATTCGATAAAGGCCTCGAATTTTCCACGGGTGTTGAATATGTTATTGTCAATGGCGAATTCATATTAAGAAATGGAAAAACTGTTGCAAATATTTTCCCTGGCCAGCCTGTTTTTGGAAAGTTTAAAAAATAAGTTCATCTTTTAAATCAACATGAAAAAGTTACTGCTCTTTCTCATCACTCTTTCTCTTGCCGGTTTATTGCAGGCACAGAAATCTGATAGTGAAAAAGCCGTGCAACAATCTCTGCTGAAACTGTTTGAAGCTTTGTCTGATCGGGACTCATCAGCACTCAAAACCTATTGTACCGGCGATGTCTTATTTTTTGAATATGGTATGGTGTGGACCCTGGATACACTTATCAGGAGGGCCATAATTCAAAATCAGTCTGCAGATTTCAAGCGGATTAATACACTTGACTTTATCAGTACAACAGTAGATCATAATGTTGCCTGGACGGCTTATCGCAATAAAGCAGATATAACTGCCAATGGGAAGCAGCGTACAGTTGAATGGATCGAAACCGTGGTTTTAGTCAGAGAAAAAAAAATCTGGAAGGTCAGGTTGCTGCATTCGACATTGATTAAGAGGGAATAACTTTTGTTAAATACTGAAGTATTTTTGATTTAATATTCAGCAGGGGCATAGGAAAAAAAGTGGGGTTCTGTAATAGCCCCATCTCCTTTCTGGATTTATATATATAGGGTGACAATGATACTAATAGTTCTCACTAATCCATCGTCAGCTTATTACTTGTCAATCCCTGCTTCACCAGCAGAAAGATTTCGTTTTTCGCTTCCTCCTACTTAGATACATCCACACACAAGTAAAAAAGCTTCACTACAAATCCATTGTACTGCACCCTTCTACACACTACATGTGGCTCCCGTACTTCTG
>JAATGW010000420.1 GCA_015654495.1 Chitinophagales bacterium | reverse complement strand
TTACCACACAAACACGCCTTACCCGGTTGATTCATTTGCAGATTTTCCTTCACTTGCAAATGCTTTGGCTTATAACCAGATCAGCATTGACAGAAGTAAGACTTTAATTGCAGGTGGAAGCGGATCGGGTCTTGAAATTTTTCCTTCGATCTCCACCGCTAATAAAGGATTTACCCAGGCAGGAACTGGTGTATGGATGAAGATTACAGTGCCCTCAATCTCTAATATTCTATTAACTGACGGTCTTATCAGACTTCAGAAAGCGGAACTTATTCTTCACCCATCTCCGGGGAGTTATGACAAATCAAAATTCATTCTCCCGCCATCTCTCTACCTGGCTGAAACGGATGCAACCAATGTTCCCGGCACAATAGTGCTGGATTCGACCGGCCAGGGAATACAGTATTCGAAACCGGTGATTGATGAGATATATGGTCTTGAAACATTTTACAGGTTTGATATTACTGCCAGCCTGCTTCAACTGCTTTCAACTACTGTTAAGCCGGAGTTTGGATTTTTTGTGCTGGAGCCGCAAGAATCGCTTCAGTTGAACCGGGCAGTTTTTGGAGACAGAAATTTTTCAGGCGGATATGCACAGCTCAGATTAACACTTGTAAAAATAAAGAACTGACTTATGAGAAAAAATATTCAGGTCGCAAAATGGTTTTTTATTTTGTTCTCTTTCATAGTTCTTCATTGTAATGCTCAGCAGATGAATAGTCCCTATTCCGTTTATGGTATTGGAGTGTCCGATAACAATGTCTATAACCGGACTTCCGGCATGGGAGGTGCCGGCCTTGCAACAAAATCTTCTGTCTTTCTTATAAATAATAATCCGGCGGGCATCAGCGGACTTATCAGAAATTATTACCTCTTTAATGCTTCTGTTTCGGCGAGGTTTGCAACTTACTCGGGAACTCCGATGAACAGCACAAATAGCATTAACCGTGACGCCTGGTTGAAGGGATTATCAATGTCTTTAAAAATGTTTAATTTCTGGGGCAGCAGCATTGGTTTTAATCAATACACGAATGTTAGTTATAAATACACAGGTAAACAATATATCGAAGGTGCATATAATTCTCTTGACGCGGTGTATGATGGAAACGGAGGGCTTAATGATTTCTACTGGACAAATGCAATAGCCGTGAATAAGCATTTGTCATTCGGTGTAAAGGCATCCTATATCGGCGGGTCAGTTAACCAGAATACTACAATTGAAAATCCATCGTCGTCAACCACGTTGCTCACAAAACAACAAGATTACTATAGCGGGTTTAAATTTGAATATGGTGCCATCTGGTCTTACAAAATCGGGAAAAAATGGGATCTGTCTCTCGGTGCAGTTTTTTCTCCGCAGTCTAAGTTAAATGCAGAACGCAGTCTGGATATTCTGGAAAATGATGTTTCAATTATTGATGACAAATACATTTCAACACGCACAGAATACCTACCTATGAGTTATGGTGCAGGTGTTACGATTGGGCATAAAGAAAAAACCATATTTTCTGCTGATTATAAGCATGAGTATTGGTCCGATCTCAATGTGATAAACAGTGGTTGGCGACTTGTGAACAGTGATCGAATTGCTGCAGGAATTCAACATTCCTGGTTTGCAAAAACCTGGGGAGGCCTGCAATATGAAAAACGATTTGTTCAGGCCGGCATCATCAGTAACCATTCAAATCTGCAAGTAAAAAGTGAGCAAATAAATGGATTTGCATTTACACTTGGCTATGGGGGTTCATTAAAAAACAGTTTGCTTTATACTTTGGCAGCTGAAATTGGAAACCGGGGAACCACAGTAAATGGACTGATTAAGGAAAACTATTTTCAGCTCACGATTGGTTTAAGTTATCGTGATTTTCTATATACCAGAGGACGCAGATATGATTGAAATTAATAGTTGACTGTAAACTGTTAGCAGAAAAAATAAAAAGCTGCATCGGGTCTATAATTGGTTTCTTCGTTAAGAGATAGCTTCTGTCGCCATTTTTTCATTTTAACCGACGGTAGGCATTTTCTTTAAGCCCCTTTTCCGGATCGGACAAATTTTCTTTCTTATTCATCATATTTAATACAATCTGTGAATGCTTCTTCATGTTGGCACTATCTCCAGAAACTTCAAAAGCTTCGGCCAGACTATCAAAACCATTTGCGTAATCAGGATGTATCATGGTATTGAGTTCAAATATGCCGATAGCAGATGCATATTGTTTTTCGCCCAGAAATTTATACCCAAGCGCATTGACCAGAAAACCCAGATTCAGGTTGGATAAGGAATCATCCGGCAGGGTTTTATTTGTAATGTCGATTGCCGTTTTTATTCCTTTTTTACGAACAATGTATTCGAACTCATTTATATCAGGAGCTCTTTGACTGGCCCCGAAAATAGTTATTTCCCAAAGACTGTCGGCAGTCCCTGGAATGACAGGTTTTGAAGCAAGAAATATTTTCGCAGCCTCATCATTTTTTAGTTCCGAATTGAAAAAATTAATGAGATAATACGATGCGATTTCATAGGAAGTCCGGATATTATTTTTCTCCCCACCGCGATTATTCAAAAATAAACAGGCTGTATAACCTTCAGCGGCAAAATCCCAGTGATGGAGGCCGGGTTGATTTAATAAAAGCCTGTAGCGTTGCGCAAATTTTGTTTTGTTTACAAAATCTGAAAAATAAATTTCCTGCCTGGAAAGATCACGACTGAAAATATGTAAAAACGGAGCCCGGAGATTAGCTGGAACATAATAGTTTGATCCTGAAAAATTCTGATAGAGCTGGTTCATGTATATGCCACTCTCTATATCTGCTACGGCTTTTATCCGATATTCATTCATAGCCAGTAATACCTGTGCGAAACCGGAACCACTGAATCCGAAAGTTCCGATCTTATCCGGATCAATCAGGCTTTTATTCTGAAGATCAGTCAGGGCAAAACGCATATCCGGCAAAACATCCAATGCGTCACGGATAAAGGAAGACCTGCCCGTTTCAACAATCATGGCGACGACATAACCATTGCTTGCAAGCATTTCGTTAGTAATTGATGTGGAGAGTGATCTTAATGTGCCGATTAATAATGGGAACTTATCTTTAATTACTTCGGCATCTGCTGTTGCCATCATGGAGGTGTTTATAAGTTTGTTCCAATCTGCATCGGAGGTTTTTCCAAACCAACCTTCCACGCTTCTCCGCCTGTTATTCAACTGTTCAATTTTTATATTTGGTTCAGGGCCTGCTAATGTGGATGACTGCAGGTAATTATAGCAGTATTCGGAGTATAATAGTTTTCTTTTTCCTGTAGCGGTTTTTGCAGGATACCATATATGTATTCTTATTTTCCTACGGCGGTCACCTTCGTTTTTTTCTCCCAGATAGTTTAGTCCGGGGCTTTCAATCCTGGAATCATCGGTAAGCGTTACAATTTTGAATCCTACCGGGAATTTGCCTAACGGGAGTCTTTCATAAATGAGCCCGGACTGAGCAAGTGATTTTATTGAAATAATCAGGATAACAGCGATTAACAGGAGTCGAGTACTCATGACATTATTTATTTCAGATTCATGGCTAAAATAGTTTTACATCAAACGGGTTCCTACCATTCCGATAGTTCCGGAACTGTTTAAAGAGACTGGAATAGTCCTGATTATCATGAAAGATTTAAGACGGCATTTTTTTTTAGAAAGGTGAAGACAGCCATAGTCGCTACTGAATAATCGTCGCAACTTTTTAGGACAAGCTGATTAAGTGGCGTGTAACTATTAGAACCATAAAGTTGCTATAAGCCTCTGGGGTGTTATTATCATAGTTCTGCTGTTATTTTCTCTTTAGAAATGATGTTTTACCCTTGGAAAGGCCTGCCTGCAGGGTTATTTTTGTATTGATTGATACCGGTATTGATTTTCGTCCGCCGCAGGCGGATGCGCGAAGTTAGCTGACTTTCCGCCTATGGCGGACGAACAGATGTATATGGTGAGTGATCCGCCTGCGGCGCGCCCGGGCTCACCTGCCATATACATTTGTCAAAAATTGGTGGTGGTGGTGGGGGAGGGGAGGGCCCGCAGGGCGAGCTGCGGACAAGCAGATCCGCCCGAGTCGGATCAAATCGGAATACAATCCTGCGTGGATCTCCATTCCGTTTTTACCGGCATAAGTCACCATGTGCAGGATTTTTAATTTCCCAATTGTAGATCTGCCTTAGTTTTCACGTACATATAGGCCCATCAAGTGATTGCGGCAATCCAGTGCCAGCTTCAGGAAATAAACGAATCACCGGGCCATGTTTACAGCGGATTCAATGGAACAAAGATTTTTGGATTAGCAACTGAACTTTTATCAGATTCTTTGTTTTTGACCTGAAGAGTGAACTTCATCACGGAATCCAGATGGTGTCAAGCCGGTCATTTTTTTAAAGACGTCATTAAATGTGGAGAGAGAATTGAAGCCCGAGTCATATGCAACAGATGAAATTTTATAGACTTTAATTTGCTCAGACGAAAGGATACGCTTTGCTTCCTCAATGCGATGGGTGTTGATATAATTATAAAATGTCTGTTGAATGGATTCATTCAAAACCTGTGAAAGCGCATGCCGGCTGCAGGAGATTTTTTCTGTCAGCATATCGATTGTCAGTTCCGGATCCAGATAAAGTTTCTCCTTTTTCATAATTGATTCCAGTTCTTCCCTTATCCGCTTTTTTTCTGATTCGGGTAAATTGGAACTTGAATATTTTTTTACCTGACGATGAATGGTCAGTAGCGCCGGACTTCTTTCTGCCGGTATATCATACCCTTTGAGTACAAGAAAAAGAGAAGGTTGTTTTAATGCCGAATAACTGATCCAGTACATAAAAAAACTTAATCCGAGAAAACCATACCTGTATTCATATCCCTTTGGATAGTGAGTGTATAAAAGGTAGAGTGCAAACGCCGTAATGCAGCAAACTATAAGGGATAGCTGAAGGAAATTCCTAAGCCAGGGTTTAAGCAAAACATTACGATCTGCAGGTTTTTCAATTGATAGATATGCATGGCGAAGAATAGCCAAAGCACTTATATGGTAAAAGCAAATGCTTAATAACAATATGGTCAGCCTGATGTCAGGATTTAAGAGCGGGCGAATAATAAATAGCGGTATAGTTCCGTATGGGGTAATACTAACAAGAATTGCCACGGAGATGAAGGGAAGGAAATGTATTAAAGAAGCGGGCTTAAAACCTTTCTGTAAAACCAGTTCCTTTGTAAATAAGAATGCCAACGGACCGGATAGTAAAAGAAGGTAATGTGTGACAGAATAAAATGCTGAAAGATTATCCATCAGCCAGATCTTATTCATCAGTTTAAAAATGAGTTGCAATAGAAATACGCCCAGATACAAGAGAAGAAAAACATAGCCGTTCCGGTAGAGTTTCTTTTGTATTAGGAGGAGTACAAAAAGCACTCCCTGTAAAGCTCCCATCAGCAGCAAAAAAATAGCAGCCTGGATTGACATGGCGGAGTTTGAAAATTCAAATTGAACAAAATCCGGCAAAGTGCAGGTCCGAATTATATAAGCGGTTCCTTTCCGGAATGAAATGACAGCAGGTAAATTGGTGAATCACTATCTCCTTAAAGCAGGAGTATCGCCGGTTGCATTTATTTTATCTTAATTATTACTATTTGTACGGAAGGAGAATCCAATCCGGCTTCACATAGTTTTAGTATTTTCATTTTGTGCCGGCCATTAAAAATCCGGCTTTTTTATATGAAGAGAATTGTATTCACAATATTGCTGACTGGTTGTAATTTATTGCTGATCGCACAAACTGGAAAAGAATTTCGTAGCCCCGATTCTTTTTTCCCTGGTAAGAAGACAAATGTTTTGCTGGTTGGAAGTTTTCATTTTGATTATCCGGGCCTTGATGCACATAAAACGGAAGATAAAGATAAGGTTGATGTGTTAACAGAACCAAAGAAGGGGGAGTTGACTGCACTTGTGGACTATATAAAAAAATTTAAACCCACAAAAATCGCCATTGAAGCTTTTCCCGGATGGAATGCCACAGAAAAACTCAATGAGTTCAAGGCTGGAAAACTCAGGGATAAAAGAGATGAGCGAATTCAGCTGGGACTTCGCATTGCGAGCGAAATGCATCTGGATACAATCTATAGCATCGATGCGAATTCATACGACGATGAACTTGTAAAACTGGATTCAAATTATTTTCGTGATTTATTTAAAGATTTTGATTTTGAAAACGCCGATCCCTTTAATGATTTGTATAAGAAATGGTACGGTTATGAAGATAAGTTACCAGCGAGGATGAAGCTACTGGACTATTTTAAAAGAATGAACAGCAGGCGTAGCCATCAGCTGGGATACGGAGCTTACCTGGTGGGTGATTTTAAACTGGATGATCAGCGTGGTGCCGATATTTTATCTATCTGGTGGTATAACCGCAATCTTAGAATTTTCAGAAAGCTGCAAGGTATAACCAGCAGTCCTGAAGACAGGATACTCGTTTTGTTCGGTAACGGTCATGCGGCCGTTTTACGCCAGTTGATAGAATCTTCTCCCGAATATAAATTCATTGAATTTGATTCGCTGTAACAGGATTGAACGATGAATTATTTTTCCGCTGATGCTTTATTCACAAGAGGCATCACTTCATTTCCAAAAAGTTCAATAGAACGCACCATTGCAGGATGCCCGGGATCTCCAACGTCCATATGTGCAACAAAGCGGGTAAGTCCGAACATTTTTACCAGCTCTGTAATTTTGTCTGCCACCTGGGCCGGATTGCCCATGAAAAGTGCCCCTTGCCGGCTCATACCTCCTTCAAACTGCATGCGCGAATACGGTGGCCAGCCTCTTGATTTCCCGACACGATCCATCTGGGCTGCATAAAAAGGAAAATAACTTTCAACCAGGGCTTCTGCTGATTCGCCTACAAAGCAATGGCTGTGTACACCCAATTGCATTTTTTCAGGATCATGGCCGCTCTCCTTATATACCTTTTTATAATAACTCACAAAATCCATGAACTGAGCCGGCATACCACCGATGATTGCCAGCATGAGCGGTAAACCTAAAACCGCGGCACGGTGTACTGAAGCAGGTGTTCCGCCCACAGCAATCCACACAGGGATCTCTCTGTCTTCTACCGGCCTCGGATACACTGATTGGTTTTTTAAAGGTTTTCTGAATTTTCCTTCCCAGCTTATTTTGGGTTCCTTGTTGAGCCTTAGAAGCAGATCGAGTTTCTCAGTAAATAATTCATCATAGTCCCAGAGATCATAACCATATAACGGAAAGGATTCAGTGAAACTACCACGACCTGCAATTATTTCAGCTCTGCCATTGGAAATAAGATCAAGTGTAGCATAGTCCTGAAATACTTTTACCGGGTCGGCAGAACTCAATACAGTTACGCCGCTGGCCAGTTTAATCCGCTTGGTTACTGTCGACAAAGCAGCCAGAAAAATTTCAGTTGATGCTAAAGAATAATCTTCACGGTGATGTTCACCCATGGCTACAACATCAACGCCGAGTTCATCGGCGAGCTTTACCTCTTCAATCATTTCTGCCAGTCGTTGTTGCGCAGGTTTGAAACTAACCGAAGGCGGATGTATACCGAGATCACCAAACATGCCAATGCCAAACTCCATGTTATAGTATTTTATAATTGTGTGCAAATTACTTTGAGAATCTGTAAACCTGGCTTTTTAAAAGCCAATTTCATCAAACCGGCAGTGAAATCGGCCTCCGGATCTTTCCCTCTGTTTCTGTTACTGTTTCTGTTACAGTTTCAAGCAGCAGGCGGTTGGCATTAGTAAACAGTCAACGTTTAACTAAACATCTTCCTCATCCTCTTCCTCTTTCTCTTGCTCTTTCTGCTTGTTTTTCTTTACACAAAAACCGTCCTTTTCAATTCGTCGTATACAAAACCATGAGGGTTGCGGCGATAACAATCAGTTCTTTTTCCACAGCCACATTTGCACAATCAAAAAAAACTGTAATGGTGGGAGGCGTGGCCATGTATCCATCAAAAAACATTATCGAGAATGCTGTTAATTCAAAAAACCACACTACACTGGTAGCGGCTGTAAAAGCAGCCGGACTTGTAGAAACACTATCAGGCGCAGGTCCGTACACCGTATTCGCGCCTACAAATGAAGCTTTCAATAAATTACCTGCAGGTACTGTTGACAATCTTTTGAAACCTGAAAATGAAAAAGTTTTATCCGGAGTTCTTACCTATCATGTGGTGGCCGGAAAAGTGGATGCTGCCTCATTGAAAAAAATGATAAAGGAAAATAACGGAAAGGCAACGCTGAAAACAGTACAGGGTGAAGATCTCATTGCTACCTGGGGCGACGATAAAATCTGGATTACCGATTCAAAAGGAAACCGTGCATCAGTTACTACGGGAGATGTTTACCAGTCCAACGGCGTTATTCATGTTATAGACAAAGTGCTGATGCCCTGAAATTTGTTTATTGCGTTATTTCAAATGCGGCTCCGGTCGCATTTTTTTTGCGCGGGCTTTCTGAAATCATGCCATGCAACACCGGGGATGGAACAGGAATATTGAAAAAATATTTGCGCAATCAGATCATTGCAAATATATTTGCAATGATCTGATTGCGCATTAATTAAATTCATGGAAACAAGAAGAGATGTATTTCAGGCGATAGCAGACCCAACCAGGAGGCAGATCATTGATCTGATTGTTTCCAAAACACAAAACCTCAATTCGATTGCAGAGAATTTTGATATTAGCCGCCAGGCAGTTTCAGTGCATGTACGCATACTGACAGAATGTGGGTTGATCACTATTGAGCAGCAGGGGAGGGAAAGATATTGCAGGCCAAAACTGGAACAACTCGATGAGGTAAATCATTGGATCAGCCGGTACAAAGCGCATTGGGAAACTCATCTCGATCAGTTGGAAAGCTATCTGGAAAAAATTCAAAAAAACAAGTCATATGCTAAAAAAAGGGGAAAACACAACAGACCGTGAACTGAGGATGTCGAGAGAACTGAAAGCTCCTGTGGAACTGGTGTGGAAGGTATGGACGGATCCTGATCATTTAAAAAACTGGTGGGGACCCAACGGGTTTACGAATACGATTTCCAGAATGGATCTTCGAGTAGGAGGTGAATGGAACCTGGTTATGCATGGCCCCGATGGAACGGATTACAGAAACAAAAGTGTTTTTAAGGAAATCATAAAATATAAAAAGATTGTGTACGAACATATTTCCGGACCGAAATTTCTCGCAACAATAATTTTTGAAAGTAGGGGCCCTACCACAATTATCAACTGGCATATGCTTTTTGAATCGAAGGAAGAATTTATACAGACAGTTAAAACATTTAAAGCAGACGAAGGTTTGAAACAGAATCTTGAAAAACTTGATGCTTATGTACAACAGGAATCGATACAATAGCGTCTTTGCAAATTCCCGGAATCTGATATCCGGCTTGGTTTTTATGGTGATATTTGTATCCTGCGGAGAGAGGAAGACAGAAAGAGATAGAGCAAGAGAAGGAGTAACAGTAACAGAAACAGAGAGAGCTGCAAGTATGGCAAAAAATAATTCCATTCCGGATTCCAGTGGCTACTCGAATGTGAATGGGCTGAAAATGTATTATGAAATCTACGGTGATGGTAAACCGTTAGTGCTGATTCACGGCGGTGGTTCCACAATTAGTTCCACTTTCGGAAATATTATTCCATTGCTGTCAAAAAACAGAAAACTGATAGCAGTTGAACTGCAGGCGCACGGCCGCACGAATGACCGTGGTACTCCTTCGGGTTTTGAACAGGATGCCGATGATGTCGCGGCGCTGTTGAAAAACCTGAATGTCCCCAAAGCGGATGTTTTTGGTTTCAGTAACGGTGGCAATACATCCATGCAACTTGCCGTGCGTCATCCTGAATTAGTAAACAGGTTGATCGTCGCTTCCGCATTTTATAAAAGAGATGGCATGATTCCGGGTTTCTGGGATGGTATGGATAAATCCACTTTTGCAGATATGCCGCAACCGCTTAAAGACGATTTTCTCAAGGTAAATCCGGATACAGCAGCTCTTCATATTATGTATGAAAGAGATGCTCACCGTATGCAGACTTTCAGGGATTGGAATGATGCTATTCTCAAATCCATCCGCGCAAAGTCTCTGATCATTTGCGGGGATCAGGATGTTAATACACCTGAACATGCTGTTGCTATGTATCGACTGATCCCTGATTGTCGCCTTGCTGTTATTCCTGCTGGTCATGGCACCTATCTTGGCGAAGTAATTGCCGATGATAAAGAAAAATGGCAATTGGAATTTGTGGCCAATCTGGTTGATGATTTTCTGGATCGGTAATTTTATAAGGGGTATTATGACCGGATTTCCTGTAAACAGGAACAATGTGAAATTTGCATTGCCCGTTTACCGTGACAGTTAAACGAATTATTTCATTCATTAATATATTAAGCTGTTCGCAAAATCCGGCGATAGAGTATCATCCGTTTATGTAAATTTATATGGATGCTGCGCTTATCATTCATATTTAATTTGTTTTTTTTCTTCTTGTTTTGCAACAGCATAGCTGCACGAACATACACGGAGGAGGAGTGGCGGGACGCCTGGAACAAGTTAAAGAAAAAGCCCATTACCGAACAAACATTCAGGCAAGCCTGTGATCTGATGCAGGATATTGGCAGTACGAATTTATCCCTTAGCTACGAAATCCTTGCTGAGTTTGTACCCCAGGTAAAAGCGACCTCAAACCGGCGTTGGCTGCATATATTACTGTCCGGCTGGGCTAAAGCAAAAGAATCAACGGGTTATTTTGCCGATGCGGAGAAATTGTATGGTGAAGTTTTGCAGAACACAACAACTGAAGAAGTGTACTACAGGGAAGCTGTTGTTGCGATGGTACTGATGTATGCAGAATGGGGTAAGATGGATTCATTGAATAAATGGTTTTTAATCGGAGAAGCTTTATGCAGAAAGGCAAACGATAATGAAAATCTCTCCTTCCTGTATGGATTTAAAGCGGTAACCAGCGGAGGGGATACTACGCTAATGCGCACCTGTTTTCAAAAAGCAATTTCTCTTGCCCGCGATATTCCGGATAAAAATGCCCTTTTCACTGCCACCTACAATTATGCATACATGTATCTGCAGAATGATTTGCAGAAACAGGTAGAGGAGTTTGGTTTTCTTTTAGAGCTGTCAAAAGATTCTTCTCTCAATCGATACCCACGGAAGTTATATGACCGGACAGCCTTCACATTCAGGAATGCCGGCCCCAGCGTCTATTACAACCTGATGCAGATAAATATGTTGCTGACAGACTACGAGAATGCCTGGAAATTTGCAGAACTTTTTTATAATGCTACCATTAAACCAAATCCGTCGAGCATCAATGCTCCCTATTTTAATGCAGAGTTTTCCATCGTAAAATCATTTCAGAAAGATTATCTGATGGCGCAGGATTTTTTAGACAGCAGCAGATCGCAATTCAAAATGGCAGAGGATAGCATTCCATATCTCAGTTATTTTCTTGCCGCAGGTTTACTGTCGGAAAATCAAAACAATTTTCTCAAGGCTTCAGCTTATTATAAAAAGGCATTGCAAAAAGGAAATACTCAATCGCAACACATGGTTCCACCGGAAATTTATTATGCCCGGGTATTGATCAGGTTGGGGAACCTGGAACAAGCT
This sequence comes from Chitinophagales bacterium, assembly GCA_015654495.1. Classification (GTDB taxonomy): domain Bacteria; phylum Bacteroidota; class Bacteroidia; order Chitinophagales; family Chitinophagaceae; genus Pollutibacter. Next base: position 1,756 of record JAATGW010000420.1, on the reverse strand, counting down.
GAAGGAATACTTAATAATTTCAAGCCCTTAATGACCACACGAAAATATTCAGCAATTGGTTTAAGCTATTTTCAATCACTTAGTGATTTATACAAGAGCAGAAAAGACAACGGAGCTTTTGCCAGTTCGCTGGCGGAATACTTTGAGATCAAAGACTCGCTGACAAATATCAACAGGTATCGTGCCGTGATGGAAATTGAAACAAGAATGAGACTACTCGACAAGGAGCAGCAGATAAAACAACTCGACCAGGAAAATAAAATTAAGAAGGAAGAACTACAGAAGGAAAGAATTTTTTATGGAATGCTTATTGGCATTGCGTTGCTTGCTATTTGTTTACTCGCCGTTATTCTTCGCAACAGAACACTCCGTAACCGGCAACAGGAAATTGTACAGAAAAACAATATCGAACAGATGGAGAAAATGCATCGGCTGGAAGTGATGCAGGGTGCAATTGATGCAGAAGAGAATGAGCGGCATAAAATTGCTGATCAGCTTCATGATGAAACTGCCGGAATGCTTGCATTGGCATCACTTAATATTTCCTCTGTGCTGGAAAAAGATCAATGGAATGAACAGGCTGTGGTAAAACTTGCAAAAGCCCATCAGGTGGTTACTTTGGTTTCAACTTCTATCCGTGATATCAGTCATCGCCTCACACCACTGATTATTGAAAAATATGGTTTTAAGAAAGCGATAGAGGATCTCGGTTATTCCGTCAGTATTTCAGAAAAATTGAATTTACAGACAGTGATAATCGGTTTCGAAAATTCAGGAAAGTATTCTATTGGAAAACTTAACAATATTTACAGAATTGTACAGGAACTGGTCCATAATGTTATTAAGCATTCGGAAGCATCTGAAGCCATGCTGGAACTTGTAGAGCATGAAAATGTTATTTCGGTTTTGGTAGAAGACAATGGTATCGGGATCGGTGAATATGCGCTTTCAAAGGGGAAAGGTTTGAAAGCAATACAGTCAAAAATTGCGTACCTGAAAGGGCAGATTGAAATAACGAAAAAAAACAATGGCGGCACTCTGGTTGTAATTGAAATACCATCAAATGATTTATAAAAAACAGTCATGGCACTGCGGCTTATTATAGCAGATGATCATCCTCTTCTTGTGGAAGGGCTGCAAAGGGTTCTTGAGGAGATTAGCGGACTTCAGGTAGTTGCCAGTGTAGCAAACGGGAAGCAGCTCCTTGCAACATTGCGACAGACAAAAGCAGAAATAATTCTTCTTGATCTTCAAATGCCCAGGTTAGATGGAATCGATACCCTCCGGATAGTTAAAAAAGAATTTCCACAAATAAAGGTGATTGTCTTTACCAACTACGGCCAGCCAAGCTTGATAAAAGAAATTTAATACACTAATATACAGGTTATAAGGCTTCCTCGTTGATCGGATGCGAATCTAAGGGAATGGGAATTGCGCTGTTCTGGAGATTTTGTAGTGCCCATCCTGTATTAGTTATAGTTGTGAGTTTTAGTGAGAAAGTCCACCTACAGTTTTCATTGTTATTGTTACTCGGAGCAACAAATTCTGCAAACTATTCGAATTCTTCAATTGCGCCTTTTTTGAGCTTGCATAGGTAGGACTGTGTTCTAATAAGTCACCCATCAGTGCGAATCACAGTTCAAAAGGCTCTAGAATAGAAGAATTCGAAAGTATCATACCAATCTCTAAAAACAAACAAAAACAAAATGGAATGGGGTTCTCCGAGTTTGAAATAGCAGTATACGTTATTGCTATA